>CALLIO010000041.1 GCA_938009055.1 uncultured Altererythrobacter sp. | reverse complement strand
GCGGTTTTGACGAGCGGCGAGTTGGCAACGCTCATCCCGATTTTGCGCGCGCTTTCATCGCTGGCCGCGCCGGTCACGTTGACGCTGATGAATTTGCTCGCGCCTTCGCCGTCGCGCACCACCAATTGAGCGAGCTGGCGGCATATGTCGCCGAGAGCTGCGGCAAAGGCATCCGCGCCGCCATCATCGAAAGAGGTGATGGGCGCATTGCCCGCTTTGCCTGTTGCGAAGGCCAAAACTGTGTCGCTGGTCGAAGTGTCGCCATCCACCGTGATGCAGCTGAAACTGTGCCTGTTTGCCGCGCTAAGCAAGCTTTGTAGGAAGGCAGGCTCAACCGCTGCATCGGTGAAGATATAGCCCAGCATGGTCGCCATATCGGGCGCGATCATGCCGCTGCCCTTGATGATGCCGACCAGCTCAACCTTGGTGCCGCCGATCATTGCAGAGGCATGGGCTGCCTTTGGAAACGTGTCTGTCGTGCCAATCGCGCATGTGGCCTCTTCCCAGCTGCATGGTTCAGCGGACAGCGCATCGGCGACTCCTTCGCGCGCTTTGTCTTTGGGCAAGGGCACGCCGATGACGCCGGTGGAGGAGACGAAGACTTCGCTTTGGTCACAGCCGATACCGTCTGCCACTTGCGCCATGATCTGCTCGACAGCCTCGCGCCCGCGATAGCCGGTAAAGGCGTTGGAATTGCCCGCATTCACGATCAGCGCACGCGTTTTGCCGGATTTGACTTGGCTTCGGCCCAACTCAACCTCGGATGAGGCGCAGGCACTTTGCGTGAATACGCCAGCAACGCTGGTTCCCTCGGCCAATTCTGCGAAGGTCAGGTCGCAGCGATCCCATTCAAGATAATGCGCTCTAGCCACGCGCAAAGTAACACCCGCAATTTCGGGCAAATCGGGGAAGGGCAAAGCAAGAGGCGAGGGTGCAAGTTCCATAGTCGATCGCACTAAAGCGGTGATGGCCGAGTGGCAATTGCCCGCAGCCGACTTTTGTTTGGCGAAAAGGTGGGTTAGGCTGCGCGCATGAAGAACATCGCACCCGCGCTCGCCCTTGTCGTCCTTTTTGCTGCACCGGCTCAGGCGCAGAATGAGGATGCCGTTGCAGCTGCTGTCGAAGAGGCTGTTGAAGCTATCGATGCAGCGGAAAAGGGGTTCGAACAGCAAGACGGGATCGAGATCGTACCGATGCCTCCCAGAACGCCAGAAACTGGCGAGCCCTATCCAGTGCGCCCGCAATTGCGGCGTTATGGCTTGATCAAGACCGCTGATTACCCCGTTGCAGCCTGGCGAAATGATCAGGAAGGCAGTGTGGGCTATGCGATTGAAGTGTCGGCAGAGGGAAAGGCGCTTAGCTGCAAGGTTACCCAGACTTCAAGCTATCCCTTGCTCGACGGTGCGACCTGTTCGCTTATGATGGAAAGAGCGGAATTTACCGCTGCAAATGATGGTAAGGGGCAATCAGTTGCCGGAACCTACGAAGGAACCCAAAGATGGCGCAAACGAGAGCCTGAATTCCCCGGCACATTCGCAGTTGAAGCGCATTACACGCTCGATGAGAATGGCGAGGTCCAGAATTGCGAAATTGTCGAAATTAGCGGCGACTTGTCCGAAAGGATGCGCGGCGGTCTTGACCGCCAACCGTGCCCCAACAGTCGGCAAGGGATCCCCCATCGCGATGTTGATGGTAATCCTGTCGCCAAGGATGTTGTCGTCCGTTTTCAAGTTACCGTCAGCGACCCTGCTGACGAGTAATTAACACCCGCGCTAGACGCGGCGAATCCCAATCCCTATATGCGCTTGCAATATGACGCGCCAATTGCTCGCCCTGATTGCTTTGCTCACCGGCCTTGCTGCCGTGAACGCACCGGCGCATGCTGCCGATGCAAAGGCAGTCGCGTGCGAAGTGGGCGCAAGTCTGGAAAACGCGGCTGAGGTATCCTGCGCAGTTTGCCGGGTCGCGCACCAGTCCGCAGCGCCGGCCAAATCGCGCTCTTCGGATGGCGCATTGCAGCTTTCACAGCTGCCAATTCACAGCGCGCCAGCCGTGCTGTTTCAAGTCGACCGCGCCTACGAATAGAGCGCTCGTAACTTAGCGTCATCTTTGCCGCTGCGGCGTTATCTCGCGCTATCTCGACTTATCTATACCCTATCTCTGCACACTGTCTCTGGCCACATAATCGGCCTTAAAGGACCACCCAAATGTTTCAGAAACTCGCCAAATCCGTCTTTGGCTCTTCCAACGATCGTTATGTCAAGTCGATCGGAAAAATCGTCAATCAAATCAACGCCCTTGAAGATGACGTCAAAGCTCTATCCGACGATGATCTAAAAGCACAAACCGACAAATTCCGCGCGCTTTTGGACGATGGCCAGACGTTGGACGACATCCTACCCGAGGCGTTTGCCACGGTTCGAGAAGCCTCCATGCGCGTTCTTGGCATGCGCCATTTCGATGTCCAGATGATTGGCGGCATTGTGCTCCATCGCGGCGAAATTTCAGAGATGCGCACGGGTGAGGGTAAGACGCTGGTGGCAACGCTTGCGACCTATCTCAATGCGATTGAGGGCAAGGGTGTTCACGTTGTCACGGTCAATGATTACCTCGCCGCGCGCGATGCCGAATGGATGGGGCAGCTTTATACTTGGCTGGGCCTTACCGTCGGTGTGATCGTCCCCAATCTCGACGAATTTGCCCGCCGCGATGCCTATAATTGCGACATCACCTACGGGACGAATAACGAGTTCGGCTTCGACTATCTTCGCGACAATATGAAGCAAGAACGCGCACAAATGGTGCAGCGCCCGTTTAGTTACGCGATTGTCGATGAGGTCGACTCGATCCTGATCGACGAAGCGCGCACTCCGCTGATTATCTCCGGCCCGACCGAGGATAAGTCCGAGCTTTACGTCTCAGTCGATGCGGTGGTGAAGGAAATCCCCGAGGATTGGTACGAGAAGGATGAGAAGACCAAGAACATCCAGCTCACCGAAGACGGCACCGAAGAAGTTGAGAAACTGCTGATCGAACGCGGTCTGCTCGAAACTGAAAACCTCTACGACGTTGAAAATACGCAGGTCGTCCACCATCTCGACCAAGCGCTCAAAGCCGTCCACATGTTCAAGCGCGACACCGATTATATCGTCAAAGACGACAAGGTCGTGATCATCGACGAGTTTACCGGCCGGATGATGGACGGACGGCGTTGGTCAAACGGTCTGCATCAGGCGGTGGAGGCTAAGGAAGGCGTCACCATCGAGCCAGAGAACCAGACGATGGCCTCGATCACTTTCCAGAACTATTTCCGCATGTATCCCAAATTGTCCGGCATGACCGGCACGGCGGCAACCGAAGCGGCGGAGTTTTGGGACATTTACAAGATGAATGTCGTTGAAATTCCGACCAATGTTCCGGTCCAGCGGATCGATGAGGACGATGAATTCTACAAGAATACGATGGACAAGTTTGCCGCGATTGCAAAAGCGATTGCGGAAAAGTCCAAGATTGGTCAGCCGGTTCTGGTCGGTACCGTCTCGATCGAAAAGTCCGAGCTCTTGAGCAAGTTTCTCGATGACGAAGGCGTAAAGCACGAAGTTCTCAACGCGCGCCAGCACGAGCGCGAAGCGCATATTGTTGCCCAAGCCGGGCGGCTTGGCGCCGTGACCATTGCTACTAATATGGCGGGCCGCGGAACGGACATTCAGCTTGGCGGCAACCTTGATTTCCGTCTTGATGACGAGCTGGGCGATATGGAAGAAGGCGCGAAGAAAGACGCTGCCATTGCCGAGCTTACCGCTGAGGTGGAAGCGGAAAAGGCGAAAGTTCTGGAGGCGGGTGGTCTGTTCGTTTTGGGCACAGAGCGCCATGAAAGCCGCCGGATCGACAATCAGCTGCGGGGCCGCTCTGGCCGTCAGGGTGATCCGGGTCTCTCGCGCTTTTATCTGTGTCTTGAAGATGACCTTTTGCGAATCTTCGGCCCCGACACTCTCTTTGCCAAGATGATGAATTCAAACCTTGAGGATGGCGAGGCCATTGGGTCTAAGTGGCTATCAAAAGCCATTGAAACCGCTCAGAAAAAGGTTGAAGCGCGCAATTACGACACGCGTAAGCAAGTCGTCCAATATGATGATGTGATGAACGACCAGCGCAAGGTTATTTACGAACAGCGCGGCGAAATCATGGAATCGGAAACGGTCGATGATGTGGTGGTTGATATGCGCCATGACACGATCAATTCAATGGTGTCAGAAGCCTGCCCGCCCGGTTCTTATCCGGAACAATGGGATATTGAGGGGCTTAAGGAGCGCGTTGAAGATGTGCTTGGCCTTGCCCCGCCAATTGATGACTGGATGGAGGAAGACCAGCTCGAACCGGAAATCATTGAGGAACGGCTTTCAGCGCAGGCTGACGAAATCATGGCGGGCAAGCTCGCCAATGCTGATACGGGCGTATGGCGCCAGATCGAGAAAAGCATCCTGCTCGAACGGCTCGACTATCATTGGAAAGAGCACCTCGCGACGCTCGATGCGCTGCGCCAGGTCGTTTTCCTGCGCGCCTATGCGCAAAAGCAGCCAATCAATGAGTATAAGCAAGAGGCTTTTGGCCTGTTTGAAAAAATGCTCGATAATTTGCGCGAAGATGTGACCAAGATTTTGGTCAAGGCGGAGCTTCGGATGCAACAGCCCGAGCCAGCTGATTTGCCCGATTTGCCAGACTTCCTGACCGGACACATCGATCCGCTGACGGGTCTCGACAATTCAGCCGATGGTGATGGTTCGGCGGATAATCCCGCCTTGTTCGGATCGCTTGCCGGTAGCCCGCGTGCGGCCGCAAGTCCAGGCGGCGCATCGGGCGAAGATCCCTATGCCGATCAAGGGGTGAGCCGCAATTCGCCTTGCCCGTGCGGATCAGGCAACAAGTACAAGCATTGCCACGGTTCAGCCGGAGGGCGGGTCTCGTCCGGCGCATAATCCGCATCAGAGCGCGGAGAGGGGCGTGATATGAGCGCAGCGGTTCCCATCGGGCTGATCGCAGCGTTCTTTTTGACCGCGCTGCTCTATGCCTCTGCCGGATTTGGCGGTGGGTCGACCTATGCCGCTCTGCTGGCGCTATCGGGGCTTGATTACCGCTTGCTGCCGGTGCTGGCTCTGGCGTGCAATATCGTCGTGGTGCTGGGCGCTTCGATTCGGTTTGCGCGCGCAGAGATTACGCCGTGGAAGCGTGCGCTTCTGCTCACCGCTATCGCTGCGCCTGCGGCCTTTTTGGGCGGGCTGACCCCGATTGCAGAAGCGAGCTTTATGCTGCTGCTGGGAGCAAGCTTGCTGCTGACAGGCGCAACCATGGTCTTGCCAGTGAAAGAGGCAGATGAGGGTGAGGCATCGCGTTTTGCCAAAGCGATTCCGTTTGTCGCTCTGCCGCTGGGCTATCTGGCCGGATTGGTTGGGATAGGCGGGGGGATATTCCTCGCGCCGCTGCTCCATCTGACCCGCTGGGACAACCCGCGCGCAATTGCTGCGACCGCCAGCCTCTTCATCCTGATTAACTCGCTGTTCGGGCTTGCCGGGCAATTGCTCAAGAGCGGCAGCGGCGTGTTGTCCGGAGCCGTCTTTGGCGGATTGGCGCTGCTGATCGCGGTGGCTATTGGCGGACAGATTGGCAGTTTGATGGCAGTGAAACTCTTGCCGGGACGCTGGATCCGCTGGCTAACCGCGGCGCTCGTCACGCTGGTAGGCGCACGGCTGTTGCTGGGACTCTAGGCCCGGTTCTTTTCGCCATGTGAGAAAAATGGCTCCCCGAGTTGGATTCGAACCAACGACCAAGTGATTAACAGTCACCTACTCTACCGCTGAGCTATCGGGGAGCAGCTTCGGCTTTGTCTGTCCGAAGCGAAATGCGCCTATATGGGTCGCCTCTTTATAATGCAAGCCACTTACGTCGAGTTAAACAGCGAATTGTTCTGCTGCGATGCGCTCGTCGAGCGAATGGCCCGGATCAAACAGCAATGTCAGCGAGTTTTTGCGCGCGATCGAGACCGAAACCTCAGCAATATCACGCAGCTCTTTTTGGTCGGCCACGGCGAGGACTGGGCGCTTGCGTGGCTCGTTGATTTTGAAGCGGATCTTGCTGCGATCAGGCAGGATGGCGCCGCGCCAGTTGCGCGGACGGAATGCCGAAATCGGCGTGAGCGCGAGCAATTTCGATTCGAGCGGGAGAATCGGCCCGTCAGCGGAAAGATTGTAAGCGGTGGAGCCAGCAGGTGTGGACAAAAGCACACCGTCACACACTAGCTCTGGTAGACGCACTCGGCCATCCACAGAGACTTCGATTTTCGCGGTTTGGCGGGTTTCGCGCAGCAATGATACTTCATTGATCGCATACCAATCGCACGATGCGCCGCCTTGCGTCGTCGCCTGCATCCGCAAGGGCGGAATACTAAAACCCCTTGCTGCGTTCAATCGAGCGAGGAAGTCTCCCTCGTCATTGCGGCTGTTCATCAAAAAACCGACCGTACCAAGGTTCATGCCGTAGGCTGGGATCACGCGCCCTTCATCCAGCATGGAGTGGAGCACCGCGAGCATATAGCCATCACCGCCCAGCACCACAGCCGCATCGGCCTCTGCCTGAGGAACCCAATCGTGCTTGTCCAGCAATTCGCGATAGGCAACTTGCGCCCGATCAGAATCGGATGCGAGCAATGCAAGTTTTTTGAAGTTATGAGTATCGGCCACCTGGCTCCCCTTTTGAAAAATGCAAGCTGCGACCTGTCTTTTGCTGTCTTGTATGGGGGGCTGTGCCATTTTTCAACGCATTGGATTTGTGTGCTGCTTAGGAAATTCGCTAGGGCTAGGGGGCTTTCATGGTCAAAACGCCATCATATCGCCCCACTACGCGCAGCAATGCGCTGCCACCTGCGCTAGAGGCAACGCTTCAGGCTGACCTGTTGGCGGCGCTTGGGCGGTACGAAATCGAGGTTTTGTTCCAGCCGCAATTCGCCTGCGATGATGGCCGGATGGTGGGGGCAGAGGCCTTGGCCCGCTGGCAGCATCCCACTTTGGGCGAAATTGGCGCAAGGGATTTGTTTTCAATTGCCGAGAAGGCTGGACTGGTTGCGCCGACTTCGCGCCATGTGGTCGCGCAAGCATTGGAAAAGGCGAAAACGTGGCCGAGCAATCTTTCGCTTTCGCTTAACATCACGCCAGAGGAAATTGCCGAACCCAGCTTCGCGCGGGATTTTGCCTCACTAGTGGCCCAATCCGGGATTGCACCCACGCGGTTGACGCTCGAGATTACCGAGGATGTGCTGCTCAACGATCTTGATCTTGCAGCAGAAGCACTGGCGGCTCTGCATGGCGCAGGATTGAAAATTGCGCTTGATGATTTTGGCGCGGGCTATTGCAATTTTAGCTATTTGAAAGCCTTGCCGCTCACTTTGCTGAAACTCGACAAGGCGATGGTCGACAATATCACCAGTGACGAACGCGATCTGGCGGTGTTGCGCGCGATTGTTCAGCTGGCTCATGCGCTTGATCTGGACGTTGTGGCAGAGGGCATCGAGACCGAAAGGCAGCGCCAAACCATCGTGGCTGAAGGTTGCACTTATTGGCAAGGTTTCCTGCGCGCTGAACCGATGCGCAATGAGGATATGCTCAAATTTGCTGAGACTTGAGCGGCTACGCAGCCTGCTTCTGCGCCTTCTTCACAATCCCGCTTAACCCCTTGGTCAGTTGGAACAGACCGTTGAGCCGGCTTTTCGGATCACCCCATGCGCGATTGATCACAAGCTTCATATCAGGGCGCAATTTCGCCGTACCGTTGAGCTTGTCCACATAGGCCAGCAGGCCAGCGGGATCGGGGAAACTGTCCTTATAGAAGGTGACAAGCGTTCCGCGCGCGCCGACATCAATCTTGGCGATATTGGCGGTAATCGCCTGATGCTTGATCTCGATCAGGCGAACCAGATTCGTCGTGGCATCGGGCAGCGGGCCAAAGCGGTCGATCATCTCGGCGGCCATAGATTCGATCTCGGCCCTGTCTTGCGCTTGGTTCAGACGGCGATAGAGTGCCATACGCACGGCCAGATCGGGCACGTAATCCTCAGGTATCATGATCGGGGCATCGACCGTTATCTGTGGTGAGAAGGAATCGCGTTCTGCCGTAAGTCCTGCTTCACCAGCCTTGGCCGCCAAAATCGCATCTTCCAGCATGCTTTGATAAAGTTCAAAGCCAACTTCGCGGATGTGTCCCGATTGTTCGTCTCCCAGCAGGTTTCCTGCGCCGCGAATATCGAGATCATGGCTCGCAAGTTGGAATCCAGCGCCCAAGGTATCGAGATCGCCGAGCACCTTGAGCCGCTTCTCCGCAACCTCGGAAAGCTGAGTGTCCTTCGCATGAGTAAGATAGGCATAGGCGCGCAATTTCGCGCGGCCCACGCGCCCGCGCAGCTGATACAATTGCGCTAGGCCAAATATGTCGGCGCGGTGGATGATGATGGTGTTGGCAGAAGGCAGGTCGAGGCCGCTTTCGACGATGGTTGTTGAGAGAAGAACCTCATATTTGCCCTCGTAGAAAGCGCTCATCCGCTTTTCAATCTCACCAGCGCCCATCTGGCCATGCGCTGTGACAACCTTCACCTCGGGCACATTCTCGCGCAGCCATTCCTCAATGCCTTCCATATCGGCAATGCGCGGCACAACGATAAAGCTCTGCCCGCCGCGATGATGTTCGCGCAGCAGTGCCTCGCGCATCACCATATCGTCCCACTCCATCACATAGGTGCGCACGGCGAGCCGGTCGACAGGTGGGGTCTGGATAGTGGAAAGCTCGCGCAGTCCGGTCATCGCCATTTGCAGGGTACGCGGGATCGGCGTGGCGGTTAGGGTGAGCATATGCACATCGGCGCGCAGCTGCTTGAGCCGTTCCTTGTGGGTAACGCCAAAGCGCTGCTCTTCATCGACTACGACGAGGCCAAGGTTTGCAAACTCAACCGTCTTGGCAAGGATCGCATGCGTGCCGATCACAATATCAACATCGCCGCTCGCCAGGCCTTCGCGCGTTTCGGTCATTTCCTTTGCCGGGACAAGGCGCGAAAGCCGCCCGATCTTCAAGGGGAAGTTGGAAAAGCGCTCTGTGAAATTGGTATAGTGCTGGCGCGCAAGCAGAGTGGTGGGGGCAACCACCGCAACTTGCTCGCCATTCATCGCGGCCACAAAAGCGGCGCGCAAGGCAACCTCGGTTTTGCCAAAACCCACATCGCCGCACACCAGCCGGTCCATCGGTCTGCCGCTTTCCAGATCGCGCAACACATCGGCAATCGCACGCTCCTGATCCTCGGTCTCCTCCCACGGGAAGCGGTCGACGAATTGGTTGAAGCTGGCCGGATCAGCAGCCAGCACAGGCGCCTTCTTGAGAGCGCGCTGAGCTGCAACTTTCATCAATTCGCCGGCGATTGCGCGAATGCGTTCCTTCAGCTGGGCGCGGCGTTTTTGCCAAGCCTCGCCGCCGAGCCGGTCGAGCATCACTGCCTCTTCGGATGAGCCATAGCGCGAAAGCACGTCGATATTCTCAACCGGGATATAAAGCTTGTCGCCCCCGCGATATTCCAAGGCCACGCAATCGTGCTGGCTCTGGCCAACGGGCACGGGATCAAGGCCGATATATTTGCCGATCCCATGCTCTACATGGACGACCAGATCACCCCGCGCGAGGGCCTGCAATTCTGCGAGAAACGCATCGGAATCGCGCCGCTTCTTCTTGCGCCGAACCAGCCGATCGCCGAGCACATCCTGCTCTGTCAGCAGCTCCAGCTCGTCATTGGCAAAGCCGGTTTCGAGCGGTAAAACCATGGCAACGGGCTTGCCATTGGCTGATGATCCAAGCGCATCCTGCCAATTGTCCGCGAGCTGCATATCGAGGCCCGCTTCAGCCAAAATCGAAGCTATGCGTGTTCGGCTTCCTTGCGAATAGGCAGCGAAAAGCGGGCGCTTGCCGCGCTTGCCCAGTTCGCTGAAATGCTTGGCGGCCGCTTCGTAGATGTTGTCGCCTCCTTGCGCGGAAGCACGCGCCCGTTCTGGAGCGAAATCGCGGGCCGAGGCAAAACCGAAATCGAGCACGGTGTTAGAAGCAGGCTCAGCAAAGATTGCCGTCTTGTGGATCGGGTGCTTTGCAACGCCGTCCCCCCATTCGCTTTCGCTGAGATACAGGTCATCCGACGCAAGCGGGCGGTAGCTCCCCGCCGCCTGTTCTGCTGCTGCCGTGCGCGATTGGTGATAATCGGCAATGTCTGCCAAGCGCTCTTCGCTGGCTGCAATTGCTCCGCCATCCATCACCACCAGATCATCGGGCGAAAGATAGTCGAATAGCGTTGCCAGCTTTTCCTCAAACAGGGGCAGCCAATGCTCCATACCCGCCAGCCGCCGTCCGTCGGAGATTGCTTCATACAAAGGGTCTTGCGTGGCGGCTGCACCAAACAGCTCGCGGTATCGCCCGCGAAAACGCGTTATGCTGGCATCATCAATCAACGCTTCTGATGCGGGGAGGAGCAAATGCTCTTTTAGCGTGCCCGTGCTCATTTGCGTTGAGGGATCAAACAGCCGGAGACTTTCCAGTTCATCACCGAAGAAATCGAGCCGCAATCCTTCATCGAGCGAGGATGGGAAGATGTCGACAATCGACCCGCGCAAGGCAAACTCGCCGTGATCCACCACAGTATCGGCGCGTGAATAACCTTGGCGCTGGAGCAGGGCGGCAAGGCTTTCGTGGCCAATGCTCTTGCCCACTTTGAACTCGCGCACGCTTTCGCGGATGCGGAAGGGGGTGAGCACGCGTTGCAAAACCGCATTCACGGTCGTCACCACCAATTGCGATCGTTTGAGCGGAGCCTGCAATTTGAATAGTGCGGACAGCCGTTTTGCGCTGATGCTGAGCGCGGGGCTGGCGCGGTCATAGGGCAAGCAATCCCACGCGGGAAATTCGACCACTTCCATCTCAGGAGCGAAGAATTGCGCCGCCTCGCCAATCGACCGCATGCTGGCATCATCTGCTGCGATAAAGATTGCGCGCCCTTTGCTGGCGCGGGCAAGGTCGGAAAGCACCAATGGCTGCGCACCGCGGGCAAGCGAGGCAAGTGTTAGCGGCTCTGACGAGCTTAGGAGGCGGTCAATATTGCTCATTCTAGCAGGCGTCTTCAGCGCGGGATCTGGACGAAATCTAGCTTGCGCATTGCGTCCATCTGCGCTCCTTGGAAACGCTCGGGAACGTCACCTGTCCCAAATGCCCAAGCGAGGACATCAACGTCATCTTCGTCGAGCAATGCCTCGAACCATGCAAGGCCGGCCTCGTCCCAATCATCGGCATAGCGATCGAAAAAGCCGCCAAAGGTGTAATCCGCCTCGCGCGTGCCGCGATGCCAGGCGCGGAATTTGGCGCGGGCGAAACGGGTTTCAAGATCGGGAGAGGGGGCAGACATGCGCAAGCGGTTAATCCACTCGCCCACAGCGTGCAAGCGCTGATGGCTTCACCCGCCGCTTCAATTGATTATAGACAGTGATTATGCGCCCCGAGGCACTCAATCCGCTCTTTGCTGAGACCGACACGCTCGATGGAATCGGGCCAAAGCTGATGAAGCCGCTGGAAAAGCTTGGCCTCACGCGGCTGCGCGATGTGGCCTATCATCTGCCCGAACGGTTCGTAACGCGAAGAGCCGTTGAGAATCTCGACGAGGCGAGCGAGGGTGAGCAGGTTATCATTGCGCTCACCCCAACAGAGCATCGGGCTGCGCGCAATCCGGGGCGCGGGCCTTACCGTGTTCTTGCCCAAGACAGCATTGGCAATATTTGCGCGCTGACGTTTTTCGGGCGTGCGTCTTACACGGCGAAGAAGCAACTGCCGACGGGCGAGAAACGCTGGGTGGCTGGCAAGATCGAGCGTTATGGCGATATGCTCCAGATCGTCCATCCCGATCATGTCGAGGAAGAAGGCGGCGATAATCTGGGCCGATTGTGCGAGCCGGTTTATCGTTTGTCCGATGGCCTGACCCAGCCGCGTGTCGCTGGCATGGTTGAGCAAGCGATCAAGCGCGTGCCGCAGCTGCCTGAATGGATCGAGCCAACGCAGCTGGAAAAAGAAGGATGGCCAAGCTGGAGCGATGCTTTGGCCTTGGCGCACAAAGGCGAGCACAAGGCAGCGCGTGACCGTCTTGCCTATGACGAGCTGCTTGCCAATGCTTTGGCGTTGAAGCTGGTGCGGGCGGACAATCGCCGCCGCAAGGGCCACGCGCTGAAAGGCGATGGGCGCTTGCGTGACAGGCTGGAACTCCCCTTTCCGCTGACCGGCGCGCAGACCCGATCTGTGCAGGAGATTGCAGGCGATCTGGAGCAGCAATCGCCGATGCTACGGCTTCTCCAAGGTGATGTTGGCGCGGGTAAAACCGTGGTTGCTTTGGAAGCTATGCTGATTGCCAACGAAGCGGGCAAACAGGCGGCGCTACTCGCACCAACCGAAATTCTTGCGCGCCAACATTTCGACACATTGCGCGAGATGGCCGCGCCCACAGGCGTTGAGATTGCGATCCTGACCGGCCGCGCAAAGGGAAAGGAACGCGAGGGCATCCTTCTCGGCCTGCTCGACGGGTCGATCGATATTGTTGTCGGCACACATGCTATCTTTCAAGATTCGGTGGCTTACAAGGATTTGGGCCTTGTGGTTATCGACGAGCAGCACCGTTTTGGTGTCGCGCAAAGATTGCAATTGGCCAGCAAAGGCAAGAAGGCTCCGCACACGCTGGCGATGACGGCGACACCAATCCCACGCTCGCTCACATTGGCGCAATATGGCGAGATGGATGTGAGCCGGCTCGATGAACTTCCGCCCGGCAGGCAGGCGATTGATACCCGCGTTGTGGCGCAAGACCGGATGGATGATGTGGTGGCAGGGGTAGCGCGCCATATCGAAAGCGGCCAGCAAGCCTATTGGGTCTGCCCGATGGTGCGCGAGATGAACGGCGCTTGGGAAGCGACTGAAATCGCAGCGGCAGAGGCGCGTTATGCTGCATTGAAAGAACGCTTTGGCGATGCGGTCACAATGGTTCATGGCCAGCTAGAGCCGAAAATGAAGGATGCGAATATGCAAGCCTTCGCCAGTGGCAA
>CALLIO010000040.1 GCA_938009055.1 uncultured Altererythrobacter sp. | reverse complement strand
CAGGATTGGCTACTTTGAAATCCTCATACCCCTTGGCCATGCGTTGCACATCATAGGGGCAGATATCGGGGCAATAGGCATAGCCGAAATAGACCATCCGGTACTGCCCATTATAGTCGTAAAAGCTGACCTCGCGCCCGTCCTCATCCACCAGTGCGACATCGCCGCCAATCGTCGCGCCTGCCAGCGGCGCTTCGGAAAGGTTGGGAGCAGGGGTTGGACCGCAGGACGCCAGCCCCCATATCGCGATTGTTGCGGTGAGAGCCGTGAGCCATGATTTGGCTGTAAGATTTGGATTCGCGTGCTTGTTCATGCTCTGCTAAATGGGTGTGTGCAACGGGCCGTTTCAAGGGCTTGATGCCATGAATTGCGAAAGGATGACAGCGCCGTGAGAGGTGTTATGCGTAACTTTATCTGGGCATTTGCTGCATTGGCAGCGGTGAGCACTGCGCCGGTTGTCGCGCAGGGTTTTTCTGAAGGCTATCAGTTTTTGAAAGCGGTCAAGGATCGTGAGGGGCAGGACGTCACCGATGCGCTCAATGAGCCGGGGACGACCATTGTCAACACTCGCGACATTACCTCTGGCGAGACTGCGCTGCATATCGTTACCTCGCGGCGCGATACGTCATGGATCCGCTTCCTGACGCAGCGCGGAGCCAATCCCAATATCCGCGATAATAAGGGCGTTGCGCCAATTCAGATCGCAGTGCGCCTTGGCCATCTTGATGGAGTAGAAGCGCTGATTAAAGCGGGCGCCAATATCGATGTGAGCGACAGTTCAGGCGAAACACCGCTGATTGCAGCCGTTCATGCGCGCAATGCTGAGCTTGTCCGGGTCCTTTTGGCGCAAGGGGCCAATCCTGACCGCACTGACAATTCTGGCCGTACCGCGCGTGACTATGCGCAATTGCTCAAATCCAATGGGATGATCATGAGCGAGTTCAAGAAAGCAGATGAAGCGCGCAAGGATAAGCAAAACAACGCCAGCTATGGGCCAAGCTTTTAACTCATGAACGACTACGCCGATATGACGCTCGACGAGCTCAGGCTTGCGCTTGCACCGGAAATCGCCGCCTCTGCGATCTTTGATGGATGGAACGAGACGGCGCTGGAAACTGCGGCTGAAATGGCGGGCGCGGACAAGGATATCGCCAAACTCGCCTATCCCGGCGGCCCGATGGATATGATAACCGCTTGGATCGAAGGCGTCGACGCGGCCATGATCGAAGCTTTTCCGCCTGAACGGATCGAAGCGATGAAAATCCGCGAACGTATTCGCGCGCTGGTTGCTTTCCGGCTCGAGGCGATTGCGGGGCTGGAAGAAGCCCTGCGCCGTGCGCGTTCGATCATGGCTATGCCGCAAAATGCCCGCACTTCTGTGAAGCTGGGTTGGGCCAGCGCTGATCTGATGTGGCGGATCGCAGGCGACACGGCGACTGACTACAATCACTATACCAAGCGCGCGATCCTGTCGGGCCTTTATGGCGCAACGCTGGCTGTCTTCGTCGATGACGAAAGCGAGGGTAAAGCTGCTACTTATGCTTTCCTCGACCGCCGGATTGATGGCGTGATGAAGTTCGAGAAGGCCAAGGCCAAATGGCTGGGTGGATCGAATGGAGAGGCGCGCGAGCATTTCAGCATGTCGCGTTTTCTCGGGCGGCTTCGTTATCCCGGCACTTAGGTAGCCGCACTTAAGTAGAAACCTCCATTTTGACTGCATCTATCTGCTGAAAACCCGCTCAGCGGCTTGCTCCTGCCCGCTGCGCCTGCCACGTTTGATTGCGAAGAATCACTGAACACAATCAACTGGGCTTTGCGCCAATGCGCTGGCCCGCAAGGCAGGTAGAAAGACAATGGCAGGAAGCCTCAACAAAGTTATGCTGATCGGCAATCTGGGCGCGGATCCCGAAATCCGCAGCTTCCAGAACGGCGGGCGCGTGGCAAACCTTCGGATCGCGACGAGCGAAAATTGGAAAGACCGCAATACGGGCGAGCGGCAGGAACGCACCGAATGGCACACGGTTGCGATCTTCTCAGAAGGTCTCGTCAATGTGGTCGAAAACTATCTGAAAAAAGGCTCCAAGGTCTTTATCGAAGGCCAGCTGCAAACCCGCAAATGGCAGGATCAGCAGGGCAATGACCGCTATTCAACCGAAGTTGTGCTGCGCGGATATGGGGGCACGCTGACGATGCTCGATGGTCGTGATGGCGGCGGGGGCGGTGGACGCTCCGGCGGCGGCGGATATGGCGGCGGTCAGCAAGGCGGTTCTGGTGGCGGCTGGAACCAGGGCGGCGGCTCTAGTGGCGGCCCCGGCGGTGATGCCGGATCGAGTGGTGGTTCGGGCGGCGGCTCAGGTGGCGGGGGCGGCAATTATGACGACCTCGACGATGACATTCCGTTTTGATCGAGAGGCCTAACGGTACAAGACAAACCAAACGACACAAAGCCTCGCAGGGAAACTTGCGGGGCTTTTTTGTTGGCTGATGTCGTTAATTCTTGTCGCATTCCCGCTGCGGTATCAGACAGCGATACGGCCGAAACGGGCTAGATCTAATCCGTCTTCAGCCCTTTGAGCATCTCTGCCAATGGCCCATTCTGCTCGCCTTCAGCGACAATACCAGCCGCCGCGCGCGCCGCATCGGCCTGTGGCCCTTCGGCATAGGGATCAATCGCAAGACCAAGTGATTGCGCCACCGCCTCGCCCAGATCGAAGGCATCGCCGGTAAACTCGATCTCGTCGAGATCATCGCCCGAAAGCTCGACCTCAATCTCGCCATCCTCTTCCGATTGCGGGGCGGTGTCTGCCTCCTCGACAAAGCGCAGAGCAAGCGGCTCAGCGATAGTGACGGCAAACGCTTCTGCGGAAATCGCGCAATATTGCATGATCTGCGCGTTCAGCGTGCCATCGGCGCGCACGGATTTGCCATCGTGCGACAAAGCGACTTCAGCCCGCAGGCTTTTGACCGCAGCAAGGCCAAAGCGCGCGGCAAGCGCCGATCGCTCGCCTTCATCGGCATCGATAACGATCGTATCGCCGGGCAGCGGACGCAGTTTGACCAGATGAGTCAGCTCGTTGGATGGCGCCTCACTCATTTACAGCGCCACATCCTTAGCCGCGATCACGGTATCATCGCTCAGCTCGCCAAGTGCATCGGCAAAGCTAAGCAATTTGTCGCGCACGCACTGCGCCGAGCCATCCTCTGCGATGTTAACATTACGCGCGATGGCCGCTTCAAACTTGTCCGCATCATGGCTGTTAAGGGCAGGTCGATAGGCACCCAGCCTGCCGCCCATCACGCTCATCAATTTGCCCATCCGTTTGCTCATCACCGCATCATTGATGCCAAATTCGCGCAATTGGCCATCCATATCCTCGACAAACAATTCGGTCAGCAAAGCGCTTTCCCCGCGCAAGCTCTCGCTCGCCTCCAGCCGCACCAGCACGACAGAGAGCACCGCGGTAATCATATCGAAGCGGCCATCGACCGTGTCGGCCACCTTGCAGGTCGCATACCAGTGCGGATCGCGGGCAATTTCGACCACGCGATGCCACAGGGGGCGCAGCTTCTCGCGCGGATCACGCTCAAGACCGAAAAGCTTGGTAAGAATATTCATGGCTCTTTTCCCGCTTGGATGAATAGGCATTCATCCTCAATTCAAATGCCGCTGCTCACACGCTTTACCCACTCGCTTGGGCTGCACCCGTTGCAAGCTGACAGGCATCGCCTTAAGGCGCTTGGAGCAGATATAGGAATTGCAACGCTGCGCACAATGCGTGGGCAGCTCGCAAAAGAGAAAGAAAAGGTGTGATTGCGCCATGGTGATGAAAAAAGCGCTGACTATTGGGCTGGTGCTCGCGATGGGAGTGGGGCTTTCGGCCTGCTCCTCGATCCGCGAATCGCGCGGTTACGTTATCGATGGCGCTCTGGTGAATTCGGTCCAACCCGGGATCGATAATCGGCGTTCGGTTGAGGGCACTTTGGGCCGCCCGACCTTCACCAGCCAATATGGCGAGCAGACTTGGTATTACGTCTCCAGCGTTTCTGCGCGTCGTCCATTTGTTAGGCCGCGGATCAACACCCATTCCGTTTTGGCGGTGAAGTTCGACAATGCCGGCAATGTGGTCTCGGCCGATCTATCAGGCGTTGACCAAGTCGCTTATCTCAGCCCTGATGGGGATGAGACCCCTACGCTTGGCCGCGAGCGGACTTTCTTGGAAGATCTGTTCGGCAATATCGGGCAGGTTGGTGCGGGTGCTCCAGGCGGTGCGGCTGGCCCATAAACACCAATCGGGCATAAGCGGTTTGACTTGACCATTTTGCCGCGCGCCCCATATCTCAATTCATGAGTGATGATACGGCGAGCCACGGCCTAACCCAGTGGCATGGTACCACCATTATTGGCGTGAAGCGCGGCACAAAAACCGTGATTGCCGGAGACGGTCAAGTCTCCATGGGCAATACGGTGATGAAGCCCAATGCGCGCAAGGTTCGCCGGATCGGTGAAGGCGGCAAGGTGATTGCCGGTTTCGCTGGCGCGACCGCTGATGCGTTCACTTTGTTTGAACGGCTTGAGAAGAAGCTTGAGCAACATTCCGGACAGCTTTTGCGCGCAGCGGTTGAACTTGCGAAGGATTGGCGCACCGATAAATATCTGCGCAATCTCGAAGCACTAATGATCGTAGCGGACGCAGAATGTTTGCTGGTGCTGACCGGCAATGGCGATGTGCTGGAACCAGACGGCGGGATCGCTGCGATAGGCTCTGGCGGCAATTATGCACTCGCTGCCGGACGCGCTTTGGCCGAATATGAAACGGATGCAAAAAAGATCGCCACCAAAGCGATGGCGGTGGCCGCTGACATCTGCGTCTTCACCAATGGTAATGTTACCGTTGAGACAATCTAGCGAATAGAGTTTGCTTGCATCCATGATTGAAAATTTGACCCCCAAGGCCATTGTGGCCTCGCTCGATGAGCACATCATTGGCCAGCAAGATGCCAAGCGCGCGGTTGCCGTGGCGCTGCGCAATCGTTGGCGACGGCAACGCTTGGGGCCTGAGCTTCGAGATGAAGTGACGCCCAAGAACATCCTCATGATTGGCCCAACAGGTTGCGGCAAGACCGAGATTTCGCGGCGCCTTGCAAAGCTTGCCGAAGCGCCTTTTATAAAGATCGAGGCGACCAAATTCACCGAAGTTGGCTATGTTGGCCGCGATGTGGAACAGATCGCCCGCGATTTGGCAGAGGAAGCGATCCGGCTTGAAAAAGAGCGCCGCCGCGAAGCTGTGCGCGAAGCTGCATCAGAAGCTGCGATGGAGCGCCTGCTCACCGCGCTTGTTGGTGACAATGCCAGCGAGGCGACGCGCGAAAGTTTCCGTGAACGGATCGTCCAAAATGCCATGAACGAAGTTGAGGTGGAGATCGAAGTCTCCGAAGCGTCCGGTATGCCGTTTGATATGGGCAATATGGGCGGCAATATGCAGATGATCGACCTGTCGGATATGATGGGTAAAGCCTTTGGCAAAGCGCCCACCAAACGCCGCAAAATGCGCGTGCCTGATGCTTGGGACAAATTGGTTGATGAAGAAGCGGATAAGCGCCTCGATGATGATGATGTGAACCAGGCTGCGCTTAGCAATGCAGAGACGAACGGCATCGTTTTCCTCGACGAGATCGACAAGATTGCGGTCAGCGATGTGCGCGGCGGCTCGGTCAGCCGCGAAGGTGTGCAGCGCGATCTTTTGCCGCTGATCGAAGGGACAACGGTCGCGACTAAATATGGTCCAATGAAGACCGACCACATCCTCTTTATCGCTTCAGGCGCGTTTCACGTTGCCAAGCCATCCGACATGCTGCCCGAACTGCAAGGCCGCTTGCCAATCCGGGTCGAACTGCGCGCACTGACCGAGAAGGATTTTGTCCGCATCTTGTCAGAAACCCGCGCCAATCTGGTCGAGCAATATCGCGCACTGATCGGCACCGAGGACGTCACGCTCGACATCAAAGAAGATGCCATTGCCGAAATCGCGCGCATTGCAGCGCAAGTAAACGAAACCGTTGAGAATATCGGCGCACGGCGTTTGCAAACGATCATGGAAAAGCTGCTTGAGGAAATCAGCTTTGAAGCCGAAGAGCATGGCGGCGAGACCATCACGATTGACGCTGCCTATGTGAAGGAGCGCTTGTCGGATCTGGCCAGCGACACTGATCTGTCCAAATACATTCTGTGATGGAGCCTGGTTTCGTCCGCGATTTGCAATCCATGCTTAAAGGCATGGCGCCCAAGCTCGACGAAACTGCTTATCGCTTCATTCTAATCGCGCCTGACTTCGCGCCGCAAGCCTTGGGCGCAGCAATTGGAACCTTCCGCGAAGACGAGGGGATCACTGCGATCATTCCTGCAAGTTTGGCGGAGGAATTGGAGCAGAACGGGCCCGATATGGCGCGTATCACATTGACGGTGCGTTCCGATCTGGAAGGCGTTGGTCTGACCGCTGCGGTGGCGACGGTTTTGGCTTCAGGTGGCATTGCCTGCAATGTTGTGGCCGCCTTTCACCACGATCATTTGTTCGTCCCGTGGGATAAGCGAGAGGAGGCGATGGCCGCGCTTGAAGAACTGGCGCGCAAAGCCTGAAAGCTATTCCGCCGCTTCGCCAATCTCTTCGCGCTCCGACAATTGCCGCGCCCACATCTCTGCATAAAGCCCGTCGCGTGCAAGCAAAGCCTCATGCGTGCCTTGCTCGGCAAGCTGGCCCTTTTCCAGCACAAGTATTTGATCGGCATCAGCAATCGTAGAGAGCCGGTGCGCAATCGCCAGCGTCGTGCGGTTTTGTGCAATCCGGCGCAGCGTGGCGAGAATGTCCTGCTCGGTCCGCGTGTCGAGCGCGCTGGTGGCCTCGTCCAAAAGCAAAATCGGCGGGTCCTTTACCAGCGTGCGGGCAATCGCGACCCGCTGTTTCTCGCCGCCTGACAGCTTCAATCCGCGCTCGCCCACTTCGGTTTCCAGGCCATCGGGCAGCTCATTAATGAAGGGCCAGATGCTGGCATCGCGCGCGGCCTGTTCGACCATGGCTGCATCCGCTGTGCCCGCGCCATAGGCAATGTTGTAGCCGATCGTATCGTTGAAGAGCACGCTATCCTGCGGGACGATGCCGATGGCAGCGCGCACGCTGTCCTGCTGGACTTGGGCGATGTCTTGCCCGTCGATCAGAATGCGCCCTTCTTGCGGATCATAAAAGCGGAATAACAATCGCCCGATCGTGCTTTTGCCAGCGCCCGAAGGGCCGACAATCGCAACGCTTGCGCCCGCAGGCACTTCGAAGGAAAGACCGCGCAAGATTGTGCGCTCGGGCTCGTAGCCAAAGCTGACATTGTCGAAGGTAATCTGCGGCTCGCGCACCATCAATGCAGGCGCACCGGGCGGATCGATCACCTCAACCGGGGTATCCATCAGCTTGAACATCTCGCCCATATCCACCAGCCCTTGGCGGATGGTGCGGTACACCCATCCCAGCAGATCGAGCGGCCTGAACAGCTGCAAGAGGTAAGTGTTCACAAACACCAGATCGCCGACGGTCAGCTGGCCCTTGCTCCACCCCCACACGCTGAACGCCATCGCGCCGGCCATCAGCGAATTGGTGATGAGCGCCTGCGTAATGTTGAGGAGGCCGAGCGAATTTTCGCTCTTGATCGCGGCCTCGGCATAAGATTGCGCG
>CALLIO010000039.1 GCA_938009055.1 uncultured Altererythrobacter sp. | reverse complement strand
GATCAAACATTTCTCCGCCAAAGTTGGCGGCAAACAATACACCCTGACCAAAGTGCGCTCCGACAACAAAGGCGGCGCGATTGCTCGGCTTGCCGAAGTCACAACGCGCAATGATGCGGAAAAGATGCGCGGCACCGTCCTCACCGCTGCGCGCGATGTTTTGCCCGCTCTGGACGAGGGCGAATATTACCACACAGACTTGCTCGGTCTTGCTGTCGTCACCGACACCGGCCAGGCGATAGGCGAAGTGATTGCGGTCGAAAATTTCGGCGCGACCGACCTCATCGAAATCCGCAAAGACCCACCTCCGCCCAAAGGCATGAAGACCTTTATGGTCCCCATTACCCCTGAGGCAGTGATCGAGTGGGACACGGAAAAACTTGTGATCTCGGCGGATTTTGTGGAGGATTAGCGAATGATTTCAGCATTCCTCGGATTGATCTTTGCGGGCGGATTGGTCGCACTCATTGCTATCGGCATGGCATTTCTTCTTGATGTCACAATGCCGACGCGCAGCACTAACTTTCGCGCGATCTTAGCTGCTTGCGTTGCAGGGTTTCTGCCAATGTTGCTTCCAATAGCGGCCATTTTGGGCGCTACCGAGGGGCAAAGCATGGTCATCGCGCTCATTCCCTTATTGATTGGCGCAGTTCTTTTGGCACTGCTGATCGGCTTCCCTGTAGCCTTGTGGTTTTCGCGAAAGCGAGAAAGCTCGGGGAGCGGTTCGATCGATTCTGATACATTCAAATGACCAGTTTCCCCGTCGCTATTGTCCAAGCTGCGCCCGTTCCGCTCCATTTTGAAAGCGGGATCGAAAAAGCCGTGCGGCTTGCCGGCGAGGCCATCGAAGACGGCGCGCGGTTTGTTGCATTCGGAGAGACTTTCTTGGGCGGATATCCTTTGTGGCTGGATGAGGCGCCGGGTGCGGCCCTGTGGGATCATCCGGGCACCAAGGCGCTTCATGCGATCATGCTCGACCAAGCTATCGTCGCGAATGACGAGCGGCTGCTGCCACTGCAAGAGCTGTGTGATGAGAGCGGCGCGTGCATCTCCATTGGTGCGCATGAGCGGGTGCGTCAGAGCCTTTACAACAATCAATTGCTCTTCCGGCCCGGCGAGGCTCCGCTCGACCACCGCAAGCTGGTGCCAACCCATGGCGAGCGGTTGATCTGGATGCGCGGTGATGGCTCGACCCTCGGCGTGTATCAGGCAGAGTGGGGCAATGCTGGCAATCTGATCTGCTGGGAGCATTGGATGCCGCTGGCTCGCGCAGCGATGCACAATCTGGGCGAGAGTGTGCATGTGGCCGCATGGCCGACCGTGCGAGAGGAATATGCGATTGCTTCAAGGCATTATGCGATGGAGGGGCGCTGCTTCGTCCTCGCCGCAGGGCTGGTGCAACACCGCGACGATTTGTTTGATGGGCTGGAGCGCGTGGGCGGCAATGCCCATGCTCTCGCGCTGTTCAACGCCATCGAGGGCGAGCAGCTCAACCGTGGCGGTTCGATGATCATCGCACCCGATGCACGGGTTTTGGCGACTGCGGGTAAAGAGGAGGAAATCCTCCACGCCGAGCTGGATTTGTCAGAGGTGGGCGCAGGCCTCGCTAGCCTCGATACGGACGGGCATTACTCGCGTCCCGATGTGTTTGAGCTCAATGTCGATATGCGCAGCAAGGATGGAGTGAATTGGGAGTGACGATCGATCTGTCATTACCTCTCATGTTCGTCATGTTTTTTGCGATCCCCGCAGTTGCTTCGCGTTTGCTTGCGAAGAGAAAGTTTGGTGCATCCTTGTTTGCGTCGAATTGGACATGGCTGTTTTTCGTTTCAGGCTTATCCGCGCTTATCCCGGCCATAATTGCGACCGCTTTTTACCGCATGACTTATGATGATATCGGCGAACTGCCAAAATTGGTTCAATTCTCAATCTGCTTCATCATCATTGCTCTTATCCCTTGCCTGCTTGCGGGGTATTGGACTTATCGGCGACACCCAGCCGATTTGAGTAAAGACATGGAAACCTTCGAATGACCTTCGCTGCCACCATACTCACCCTCTATCCAGAGATGTTTCCGGGGCCATTGGGTGTATCGCTCGCGGGCAAGGCGCTGGCTGAGGAAAAGTGGTCGCTCGACACCGTGCAGATCCGCGACTTTGCGCTCGACAAGCACAATAATGTCGATGGCACGCCAGCAGGCGGCGGCGCGGGCATGGTGCTGAAAGCGGATGTTTTGGCGGGCGCTTTGGATTCCGTTCACCCCGTTCGTCCTGAGCTTGTCGAAGGGCGACTGGAAAGCGATACCGCGCGTACTTCGACAGGCTCAGCACGAGAGGTTTCTTCATCTCATGCTACAATCCCTATCCTCGCCATGACCCCGCGCGGAAAGCCGATCACTCAAGCGCGTATCCGAGATATATCACAAGGTCCCGGCGTCACCATTCTATGCGGCCGTTTCGAGGGCTTTGACGAACGTATTTTTGAGGCTCGCCCGCAAATCGAGCAAGTCAGTCTCGCCGATATCGTCCTGTCGGGCGGAGAACCCGCCGCGCTTGCCATACTTGATGCTTGCATTCGGCTGCTGCCCGGCGTAATGGGCGCGGCTTCGAGTGGTACAGAGGAGTCTTTCGAAGAAGGACTGCTTGAGTATCCTCAATATACCCGACCTCAAGAATGGGAAGGGCGCACGATCCCCGAAGTGCTGCGATCGGGGGATCATGCGAAGGTTGATGCTTGGCGCAAGTCAATGGCAGAAGACCATACTCGGTTACGCAGGCCGGACTTGTGGGAGCGTTATGAGAACGCTCGGGTCCAGTCTGCCTCTGGCGCGCGGCGAAAAGATAAGGATACGGACCAGTGAACCTGATCCAGCAAATCGAAGCCGAAGAAATCGGCAAGGTCGAAAAAGAGATTCCGGAGTTTCAGGCCGGTGACACAGTGCGTGTCGGCGTGAAGGTTAAGGAAGGCAATCGCGAGCGCGTTCAGAATTTTGAAGGCGTGTGCATTGCCCGCAATAACCGCGGCATGGGCTCCAACTTTACGGTACGCAAAATGAGCTTTGGCGAAGGTGTTGAGCGGGTATTTCCCGTTTACGCGCCGATCGTGGACAGCATCACCGTGGTTCGCCGCGGTGTCGTGCGCCGCGCGAAGCTTTACTATCTGCGTGGCCGTACCGGTAAGCGTGCGCGTATCGCGGAACGCCGGGAAAACGCGCCCAAGGCGTAAGTTTCCAGACACAGTTTGAATTAAGGGCGCTTCGGTCTATGCCGACAGCGCCCTTTTTCTTTTGGCTTTGACCCTGTGGGATGATGACTTTGCTATGCGTTTGCCAATTCTCGCCGCCGCCCTTTGTCTTTCGACACCAGCTCTCGCGGATGACCATGCGATGAGCAGGGACGGTGATCTCACGTTCGAGCGCGTCTTCGCCTCGCCATCGCTCAACGGGCCTAGCCCGCGCGGCGCGCAATTGTCGCCCGATGGGCGCTATCTCACTGTATTGCGCAATCGCGAGGATGAGCGCGAGCGCTATGATCTGTGGGGCTTTGACCGTGAAAGCGGCGAGTGGACCATGCTGGTGGATAGCGAGAAGCTGTCTAGTGGGCGCGAATTGTCAGAAGATGAGCTGATGCAGCGCGAGCGCGCGCGGGTCGGAAATCTGAAGGGCATTATCTCCTACCAATGGAGCTCGGACGGTTCGGGCGTGCTCGTGCCGCTCGATGGTGATCTGTATCTGGCGAAGCTCGATGGAAGCGTTTCGCGCCTTACCGATACTGAGGAAAGCGAACTCAACCCAAAGCTTTCCCCCAATGGCGAATATCTTTCCTTTGTGCGCGATAGGCAATTGTGGGTAGGCGAAGTCGGCGAAGAGGCCGCGCCGATCACTCCCAAGGAAGGCGAGAATATCCGTTGGGGTGAAGCGGAATTCGTAGCTCAGGAAGAAATGAGCCGCACTGATGGCTATTGGTGGTCACCAGAGGGCCAGCGGCTCGTTGTTCAGCGCACCGATGAAAGCCCCGTTGCGATTGTGAACCGCGCGGCGATCGGCGCGACCGGAACGAAGGTCTTCTCTCAAGCCTATCCCTTCGCCGGATC
>CALLIO010000038.1 GCA_938009055.1 uncultured Altererythrobacter sp. | reverse complement strand
CGCGCCCTTGACCGCTTTGGACATTGCAGCAGCGAAGAAGCCCGAACGTTCGGCCACGCCCGCGCCCAGCATCACCACAAGCACATAGCCGAGCGGATGGAAGTGGGTGAAAGTCTTGGGCATTTCGACCCACAGCCGCTGGATATTGTCCGCTGATAGCAGGCTGACCGCGTCAATCTGGAGCCTGTTGCCGGTTGCCTCGTCGATCTGTGTGGGGTGAAGCGCTGAAACGCCCGACATCGCAGCAATGACCGAGATGATGACCAGTCCGATAATAAGATAGAAGAACAGAAATACGGGGTCGGGCAATTTGTTTCCCGTCCGCTCGATCCAGCCAAGAACACCCTTCATTTCCGAACTTGCTGCGTCTGCTTGTGCCATTGTGCTCAAAGGTCCCCGAATTATCCCTCAATTGCTCTGTGACTAGCATCGCGCGCGGGGCCTGTCTCCCCTCTGAACAAAAAGGCGTGAAGCCCTCCTGTGCATGAATGGGCCAGTGCGCTTGGCGCATACTGGGCAAAGCGCCTAGGCTGCCGGTCATGGCCAAGCTCTATTTCTATTATGCGAGCATGAATGCGGGCAAGTCGACCACCTTGCTGCAAGCGGATTTCAACTATCGCGAGCGGGGCATGCACACCATGCTGTGGACGGCAGCGCTTGATGACCGTTCTGATGCCCTCGCGATTGAAAGCCGGATCGGGCTGGGGGCGGATGCCTATCGTTTTGCACCCGATACCGACCTGTGGGCCGTGGTCAGCGAATATCACGGCGATTCTGCGATTGATTGCGTGCTGGTGGACGAGGCGCAGTTCCTTTCCAAAGAGCAGGTTTGGCAATTGGCGCGGCTGGCGGATGAGGCGGGAATTCCCGTCCTATGCTACGGCCTTAGGACCGATTTTCAGGGCGAACTCTTCCCCGGATCAGCGGTGCTTTTGGGCATTGCCGACAGTCTGGTGGAGCTTAAGGCGGTATGCCATTGCGGGCGCAAGGCGAGCATGAATTTGCGCGTTGATGGTGATGGCAATCCGGTGAAACAGGGCGTGCAAACAGAGATTGGCGGGAACGACCGCTATGTCGCCCTTTGCCGCAAGCATTTCAGTGAAGCTCTGGCATAAGCGGCCCGCTACCCCTATCTCCAAGCGATGAATGATACGCTCACCCAGATCATCGTCCTTGTCCCCAGCCTCATCATTGCGATTGTCTTTCACGAGGTTGCTCATGGTCTGGCAGCCCTGAAACTGGGCGATACGACGGCGCGGGACCGCAACCGGCTCAGCCTCAATCCTTTGCGCCATGTCGATCCCATCGGCACTTTGCTGGTGCCCGGAATGCTGGCGCTGGCCAGCGGGCCGATCTTTGGCTGGGCGAAACCTGTGCCCGTGCTCAAGAATCGGCTCAACAATCCGCGTTTTGGAATGATGGCAGTGGCAGCAGCTGGGCCAGGGAGCAATTTTGTCCTCGCGCTGATCGGTGCCGTGGTCTTGGGATTGGTGGCGCCGGGCGCGGAAGTGAACGCGGCAGGCGAGCCAGGAATGCTGGTCCAAGGGCTCTATTTCTTCATTTTGATCAACACCTTCCTTGGCATGTTCAACCTGTTGCCGATCCCGCCTTTTGACGGATCGTACATTCTAGAAGGGCTGCTTCCGCCCAGCATCGCGCGCTATTATGTGAAGCTGCGCCCTTATGGCATGGCTTTGTTCTTTGCGCTGGTTGCGGTCACATGGTTCGCACCCGATTTGCAGATTTTGCAAAACACGATCGGGGTTCCGGTGGAGTGGGCGATGGCGCAATATCTGGGTGTGGCCGAAGCAATCGCGAGCTGAGCGGGCGGGCGCACAATTTATGGCCGAGACCAAATCGCCTCCTCGCACCCCGCTTTCGGGTTGGATCATCCTCGACAAGCCGCATGGGCTTGGCTCGACGCAGGCGGTTGCAGCGGTGAAGCGCAACCTTCGCGAAGCAGGATTGGCCAAGACCAAAGTCGGGCACGGCGGGACATTGGACCCGTTGGCCGAGGGGGTGCTTCCGATTGCGCTGGGCGAGGCGACCAAGCTTGCCGGACGGATGCTCGATGCCTCCAAAATCTATTACTTCACGATACAATTCGGCGCTGAAACCGACACTTTGGACGCTGAAGGGGATGTGGTGAGACAAAGCGAGATAACCCCTGGACGGGCCGAGATCGAGCGAGTCCTCCCCCGGTTCACTGGCCCGATCGAGCAAGTTCCGCCCGCATATTCAGCAATCAAGATTGACGGCAAAAGAGCCTATGACCGTGCGCGCGCTGGAGAGACTGTCGAGCCCAAAAAACGCAGCGTGACGATCCATTCTTTGGAAGTTTTGGATCAAGGCGAAGAAGCGGACGCAATCACCCTTCGCGCACATGTTTCGAAGGGAACCTATATCCGCTCGCTCGCCCGCGATATTGCATATGCCCTTGGAAGCTGCGGCCATGTTACCTATCTAAGGCGTACAAAGGCGGGGCCATTCACCCAAAATTGCGCGATTTCGCTGGACAAACTCAATGAAATCGGTAGAGGCGCGCCCTTAACAGACCTCCTCCTGCCAATCGAGGCGGGGCTGGACGACATCCCGGCTCTCAACCTCACTCAGACACAGGCGCAGGCGATCAAACATGGTCGGGTCTTGTCTGAACTGCCCCAAACATCCGGGCTCTATTGTGCGATGCTGGATCAAAATCCCGTAGCGCTGGTGGAAATTTCGGATGGCACGAGCAAAATCGTGCGGGGTTTTAACTTACCCGATGTCGCTGAGTAGAAAGAAAATTATGTCCGTAGACGCTAAGACAAAAGCCAAAATTATCAAAGACAACGCCCAAGGTAAGGGCGACACAGGCAGCCCCGAAGTTCAGGTCGCGATCCTAACCCAACGTATCCGCAACCTCACTGAACACTTCAAGGGCCACCACAAGGATAACCATTCGCGCCGCGGCCTTCTAATGATGGTCAACAAGCGCCGTTCGCTCCTCGCTTATCTCAAGAAGAAAGATGTGGAGCGCTACAATGCGCTGATCGCGAAGCTGGGTCTTCGCAAGTAAGAATTACAAGGGGCGGCCTGCGGGTCGCTCTTTGCTTATGGGGCATGGCGGCATCCGGTCGCTTGCCTCAGGGGTACAGGAAAAATCCCCACACCGGACCGGGACGGTACACCCGGCACATAGGCCCCGCATTGCAATCAGGCCGTGCGGGTCATTTTAGGAAAACATATGTTCGATAAGAAAACCGTATCGATTGAGTGGGGCGGAAAAACCCTCACCCTCGAAACAGGTCAGATTGCCCGTCAAGCAGACGGCGCAGTTTTGGCCACCTATGGCGAAACCGTGGTGCTGTGCGCCGTGACTGCCGCCAAATCTGTGCGCGAAGGGCAGGATTTCTTCCCGCTTACCGTACACTACCAAGAAAAATTCTCCTCAGCTGGCCGGATCCCCGGCGGCTTCTTTAAGCGCGAAGGCCGCGCGACGGAAAAAGAGACGCTGACATCGCGTCTCATCGACCGTCCTTGCCGCCCGCTCTTCCCCGAAGGTTTCTACAACGAAATCAACGTGATCTGTCAGGTTCTGTCCTATGATGGCGAAACCGAGCCGGATATTCTGGCGATGATCGCATCATCTGCTGCGCTGACCATTTCTGGCGTTCCTTTCATGGGCCCAATTGGCGCAGCGCGTGTCGGCTTCACCACTGACGGCGAATATATCCTCAACCCCAAGGTTGACGATGCGCTGGGCGAGAATGGCCGTCTCGACCTCGTGGTTGCGGCAACGCAAGACGCGGTGATGATGGTTGAATCCGAAGCCAAAGAGCTGACCGAGGAAGAAATGCTCGGCGCTGTGATGTTCGCGCATGACGAAAGCCGCAAGGTTATCGGTGCGATCATTGATCTGGCTGAACAGGCTGCGAAAGAGCCTTGGGAAGTGGATACGTCGGACGACACATCCGCGATCAAGGAAAAGCTGCGCGGCCTCGTTGGTGATGACATTGCCGCTGCTTACAAGCTGACCGACAAGTCAGCGCGCAGCGATGCGATCAACGTCGTTCGCGAAAAGGCGAAGGAAGCCTTCGCTGAAGAAGACGGCCAAACGCAAATGGTCGCTGGTAAAGCGGTCAAGAAGCTGGAGGCGGAAATCGTTCGCGGCGCGATCATCAAAGATGGCACGCGCATCGACGGCCGCAAGCTCGACGAAGTTCGCCCGATTGAGGCGATGGTCGGCCTGCTGCCCCGCACCCATGGTTCGGCGCTGTTCACGCGCGGTGAAACGCAGGCGATCTGCACCACCACGCTAGGCACCAAAGATGCTGAGCAGATGATCGACGGCTTGGAGGGTCTCTCCTACAACCACTTCATGCTGCACTATAACTTCCCGCCCTATTCGGTTGGCGAAGTGGGCCGCTTTGGCTTTACCTCGCGCCGCGAAACCGGCCATGGTAAGCTTGCATGGCGCGCGCTCCACCCTGTGCTGCCCGATCATGAGGATTTCCCTTACACCATCCGCATTCTGTCCGACATCACCGAGTCCAATGGCTCGTCCTCGATGGCGACTGTGTGCGGCGGGTGCTTGTCGATGATGGATGCAGGCGTTCCA
>CALLIO010000037.1 GCA_938009055.1 uncultured Altererythrobacter sp. | reverse complement strand
GAGGCCCCAGCCCCCGCTCGCGGGAGAGACTAGACTAAAAATCGGTCTTCACGCGAATCCCAAATTGCTGGGGTTCGCCAACGATACGGTTGACCACGCCGCCGAACAAACCAAGTGCGAGCCCGCTCACAAAATATTCCTTGTCGAACAGATTGGTTGCATAAAGCGCGATGTTAACACCGCTCAGGCCAGCAACATCGGCAAGATCAAGGTCGATTTGAGCGTTGACCAAATCATAGGATGGCACCCGATCCTCACCTGGCGCCAAAGTAGCAGCAAGGGTTGGCCCGGTGAGAACTTCTTCGCCCACATGGAAGTAGTTGAGCTGAAAACCGAGTGTTGCCGTATCGGAGAGATAGGCATCGTAGCGCGCGTTCAGGCTGAACTGCCATTCCGGCCCGCCAAGCGGCTCTTCGCTGCGATCAATGACATTGCCCGCGCCATCGGCATCGAGGAATTCATCAAACTCGGCATTGGTATATCCAACCGTACCGCCGAAACTCAGACCATCGCTGGGTGTGACCTGCAATTCGGATTCAAAGCCCCAAATCGTCGCTTCGGCCGCATTGCGCAAGATCGTGACAGGCACTGGGCTGTCAGGATCGAATGACGTACGCTGAATATCGGTATAGTCCGAATAGAACAGCGCATTGTTGAACCGCACGACATCGTCGAACAAATCCGCCTTGAAGCCCAGCTCATAGTTCAGCACGAATTCCGGCTGCACGATCGTTGCAATATTGTCCTGATCGATCGCGCCTGAGCGAAAACCGCGTGAGACACTGGCATAGAGCAAAGTCTCATCGCTCGGTTTGAAGTCGATGCTGGCAAGCCATGAAAACCCATCGAAGCTTGCATTATTCTCCTGACCCAGATTTCCAGGGGCAAGGCCTGTCACGCGCCTCTGTTCGTCAGTGTAACGAATACCGCCGGTCAAATTAAGCTGATCGGATAGTGCGAAGGTTCCCTGGCCAAAGAAGGAGAGAGTTTCGTTCTTGGCCTCAGTCGTTGAATCGAGGCCAAATCCGACAAGAATATCGACATCAACCCCTTGCTCTGTCGCGTAGAAGCCGCCGACTTGCCAATCGAGAGCCCCAGAAGAACCGGACAGGCGCAGTTCTTGCGCGAAGATGTCGGATGATTGCCCCAGTGAAACGGCAGTAGAAGGTGCAGATTGCACCAGCGTATCAGATGTTTGATCGCGATAGCTGGTGATCGAGGTCAGCTCGACTGCGCCAAGGTCGATATTGACCGTGGCGTTGATATTGAACTCATCCGAAACCGCAAAAGGCGCGTCATCACGAAAATCATTGCCGACATAGAAGTCAGGATTGGTCGATTCCAGTGCGATGAAACCGCCGAGCGCAGAGCGCAAAGAACGGAAAATCGAGGTGCTTTCATCCACCTCATGGTAATCCGCATTGAGACGGATGGAGACATTTTCGCTTGGCTCAACCAGCAAAGAACCGCGCAGGAACAATTCGTCATCATTGGCCAATTCGCGGCCTGTCAAGAAAGTGTCACCAGCACCGCCTTCGCCAAAACCGTCGCGTTTGGTGACAGCGCCGCCCACTCTTAAGGCAGCGTTTTCGCCAAGCGGCGCGTTGACGACCAACTCTGTCTCGCGGCGATCAAAGCTACCATAAGTGAACTCGGCATAGCCGCCCCATTCACCAAGCTCTGGCGCTTTGGTTGTCACATTGACCACACCGCCAGTGGTGTTCTTGCCGAACAGCGTGCCCTGGGGGCCTTTGAGGACTTCGATCTGCTCGATATCGAACAGATTCGTGAACAAACTTGTGCCGCGCGTGATCGGCGCGCCATTGATGTTGATGCCCACCGCCTGATCAGCATTCAGCGTCAAAAAGCCGCTGGTCTGACCGCGGATCGTGACATTGGCGAAGAGGTTGCCTGTCGCAGCGCGTGGGCGCACATCGAAGTTCGGCGTGAGCCGCGCAATGTCAGAAAACTCTTTCAATCCCGCTTCTTCAAACTGCTCAGCGGTAAAGGCAGTAACCGCAACCGGAACGTCTTGAATATTCTCAGCCGTCTTACGCGCGGTGACGATAATCTCATTGCCATTATCCGCATCGGTATCGGCTTCTTGAGCATGAGCAGCGGTAGTCGGCATGGCCATCGCGGCTGCGACACCCAATGCGAGGGTAGAAATTCCAGCGCAAGATTTCAGGCGGATTGATTCTCTAAACATGTTTCTCTCCCAAACGGATTCTCCGACCACTGTCACTGGGAGCTTCGAGTTCTGAACCCCAGCGCGGCGGATTCTCGATCCAGCAACAACTTAGGATGACCTGCGAAATCCAAAACTATCATTTTTAATCCGATTGGATATTTTGTCCTACAGGTGGACAAAAGGCATGGATATTTATGACAGTTTTTCAGCTGATCTGTTTCCTCCATGCTTAAGAACAGAAACATGGGATGGATTTGGGAGTGGCGAGGATGGCCGATTTTGATCAGAATGAGCTAAACCGGCATCTGGCGGACATGTCGAAACAGCCCGAGCCAAATCTGCGCGGCAATCCGATCACTCCGGAACGCTATTGGTCCAAGGAATGGATGGACAAGGAGTGGGACACGGTTTGGACCAAGACCTGGCAGATCGCTTGTCTTGAAAGTGAGCTGACAAAAAAGGGCGATTACGCCACCACTTCGCTCGGGCGTGAGCGGATCCTGTGCGTGCGCGGTGATGATGATCAGATCCGCGTGTTCTACAATGTTTGCCAGCACCGCGGGCTGGAGCTGATGAAGGATGAGTGCGGTAATGAAAAACGCCTGACGTGCCCCTATCACGCGTGGTCTTATGATCTTGATGGCACGCTAAGGTTTGTACCCGACGAAGCCGATTTTGCGGAAAGCCCCTGCGGCAAGCTCAATCTGGTCGAGATGAAAAGCGAGGTTTGGGCAGGCTTCGTTTGGTACAATATGGACGATGATTGCGTGCCCTTGAAAGAATATCTCGGGCCGATTGCTGAGCAAATAGACACTTATCCCATGGCTGAATTTCGCCGGACCCATTGGGTAACGGTTGAGGGTGATTGGAACTGGAAGCTCGTCCAAGACAATTTCTCAGAGAGCTACCACGTTCCCTTTGTCCATCCCGGCGCGGTCCACACGCTGGAATATGGGCGCGAAGGCTGCCAGTTCGACCACTACCCTCAGGGGCATTGCCGCATGTTTATGCCGGGCGGCGGGCCAGCAGCAGCGGTCAAGGGCGGCGAGAAAGAGACACTCGAAAAGCTCAAAGGCGAGATGGAGTTTTGGGAGCTGAACCCGGATGATTACAAGGGGGGCAAGACCCGCAATATCCGGCGCGATCTACAAAAGGCCAAACGCAAGCTGGGCGAGGAAAAGGGCTATGACTTTTCAACCTATCACGACGATCAGCTAACCGATAATTGGCATTATACGATCTTCCCGAACCTGTCGTTCAGCTTGAAGCCGGAAAGCAATATCTGGTTGCGTGCTCGGCCCCATCCCACCGATCCAGAAAAGTGCCTGTTCGACATGTGGTTCATGGTGCTGTTCGCCAAAGGCCAGACCGAGTATTTCTCATACGTAATGGGCGACACCATCTCGACCGAAGCAGAGGTTCCGCACATGCAAGGGACCGTTGACCAAGTGACCACTGGGCCTGCGATTGACGAGGATCTGGAAATTTGGCCCCAGCAACAACGCGGGCTGCATTCGCGCGGCTACAAGCGCGATTATCTCGCGGGGCAAGAAAGCCGGATGCTCTATTTCCACGAGACATTGGAAGACTGGATGGCGCGATCATGAGCCGACTGGAAATCATGGCGGACAAGCTGGAATGCACCGAGCTTGTCGCACGCCTCGCCAAAGGGATTGACCGGTGCGACGCTGAAATGGTCCGCGATTGCTTTCATCCAGATGCAACCGATGACCACGGCGCTTTCAAAGGCACGGCTGAGGAGTTTGTCACATGGGTCATGCCCGTTCTGGACACGATGAAGCGAACGCAGCATGTGATCGGACAATCACTGATCGAGGTAAACGGCGACAAGGCTGCGGGTGAAAGCTATTTCGTCGCGCATCACACCATTGAAACGCCCGATGGCGATATCCTAATGATCGCTGCTGGCCGCTATCTCGATCGCTTTGAGCGGCGCGATGGCACGTGGAAAATTAGCCACCGCCACGCTATTTATGACTGGAACAGCACCGCCCCATCGACCGATGGCTGGGACCGCGATGATCCTGACAATCCAAGCGTCTATGGATTGCGCGGCAGCAGCGATGCCTCCTACGCGCATTTGGCCAACGTCAAATAGCTAGCGCGTTAACTCCCGAGCCTGAGGCAAGCGAAACGGCCAAGCGCGGCAACCCCAACTATGTGCTGGCGGTGCTTTTCGTCGTCATCATGCTCAATTTCCTTGATCGGCAAGTGATGGCGATCCTGGCTGAGCCGATCAAACAGGACATGGGCCTTACCGATCAGCAGATCGGGTTGATGACCGGCCTTGCCTTCTCGCTCTTTTACACGACTTTGGCAGTGCCGGTAGCGGCCCTTGCGGATCGCTGGAACCGCAGCTGGATCATCGCAGCGGCTGTCACAATCTGGTCGGTGATGACAATGGCTTGCGGAGCAGCGCAAAACTTCACCCAGATGTTCCTGGCGCGCATGGGCGTGGGGATAGGGGAAAGCGCGAATTCACCGCCTGCCCAATCGCTGATCGCTGAATATTTTCCGCCGGAAAAGCGCGCCGCAGCTTTGGGAATTTACGGCTCAGCTGTGCCCATCGGCGCCTTTATCGCATCGGTTGGCGGCGGTTGGCTGGTGGAAAATTTCAGCTGGCGAATTGCTTTCTTCATTGCGGGTGCGCCCGGCATATTGGTGGGCCTTGTCATGTGGCTGACCGTGAAGGACACAAGGCCGCATGAGAAATTGCGCGAGGCGTTCAAGCATCGCGAGGGTGAGGCAAGCTATGGCGATGCATTCAAAGAATTGGCCGGAAAGCCTGCCTATTGGCATTTGGTGGCAGGCGGCACCTTAGTGGCCTTCGTCGCGTTCGGAATCTCGGCCTTTTATGGCAGCCTTTATGTCCGAGTCTACGGGATGGGTTATGCTGAGCTGGGGCTTAAGATCGGCACGATGATCGGCATTGCCGGCGTACTGGGTTCGTGGGCCGGCGGATGGCTTGGCAATAGGCTCGATACGAAGACCCCTGCAGGATCGCTGCGGATTGTCGCCTTTGTCTTCCTGCTGGTTATCCCTTGCACATATTTTGCAGTGAATGCGGCATCTGCGAATGTCTCGCTGGTGTTTCTTAGTGTCCTAACTTTTGCCTCTACCTTCTATTATGGGCCCACTTTCGCATTGATCCAATCGCTCGCGAGCGACCGCGTCAGAGCGATGTCAGTGGCAATTTTCCTGCTTATTTCGGGCATCATTGGAATAGGCTTTGGTCCAGTTTTTGTCGGCACCGTCTCCGACTTTATATCAGGCGGCGATCCCGCCAAAGAAGCTGACGCCCTGACCGGCGCCATTGCAATCACCGGCTGCTTTAGCGCGTGGACCGCCTTCCACTTTTGGCGCGCGCGGCAATGGATCGCCAAAGCGGAAAAAGCGGCTCAAGCATAGAGGCATTGGGCGCTGTCAAAACCGCCAATTGCATTTTACCCGCGGCGCATTTATCCAAATGGATAAACCCCATTCTTCAAACGCGAGATTTTTTGCGAAATGTTTGATACAATCATTCGAAACGGTTCGATCTACGATGGGCTAGGCGGCAAACCTTTCATCGGCGATATCGCCATTAAAGACGGAATCATTCAAGAAGTTGGCGCGAAAGTCAGCGGCAGCGCAGCGCAAGAAATCAATGCAGAAGGCGCCATTGTCACGCCAGGTTGGGTCGATGTGCATACGCACTATGATGGTCAGGTAAGCTGGGATAGCGAACTTGCCCCCTCCTCCCACAATGGCACCACTACCGTCGTCATGGGCAATTGCGGCGTGGGCTTTGCACCTGTGAAACCCGGCGAAGAGCAAGCGCTGATCGAGCTGATGGAAGGGGTCGAAGATATTCCCGGCACCGCCCTTTATGAAGGGATCGATTGGGGCCAATGGGAAAGCTTTCCCGACTATATGGATTACATTGCAGGCCGCGAATATGCGATCGATGTCGGTGCACAAATCGCGCATGGCGCAGTGCGCTACTATGCGATGGGTGAGCGCGGACGCACCAATGAAGATGCCACCGAAGAAGAGATCGCAAAAATTGCTGATCTGGTCGAGGAAGCAGTGGATGCAGGCGCAGTGGGTTTTTCAACCTCGCGCACTATCGGGCATCGCGCTCTTTGGGGAGAGCCGGTGCCCGGCACGTTTGCTGCAGATGAAGAACTGCTTGAAATCGCGCGGCGTTTCAAAAAGCTTGGCAAAGGTGTGATCGAGGCGATCCCTGCTGGTGCCGTTGGCGAACTGGCCGCATTGGGCGGGGAAAAGAGCACGCCAGAGGCAGAGCTTGAACTGATGCGTAAATGCTCGGTTGAAAGCGGACGTCCGCTGACCTTTACCTTGGTTGAGACGCGCGATTATTATCCCGATCTTTGGCGCGATATGCTGGCCAGAACGGCAGAGGCGAACAGGGCTGGCGCGCAATTGTACCCGCAAGTCCCCTCGCGCATTATCGGTTATTTGCACGGCCTCAGCTCTTACCATGCGTTCATGCGCAACCCGACCTATCTGGAAAAGCTCGCACACCTTCCGCTGGCAGAGCGCGCGAAAGCGATGCGCGATCCAGAAATGAAGCGGGTTTTGCTTGCTGAAAAGCCGGTGCCGCATGAAGCGCCCGGCTCAATGGAAAACCTTGCTGCATTGTTCCGAGTGGATGCGGGAATTCTCTATCCCATGGCGAACCCGATCAACCTTGAGGCTGAGCCAGAGATGTCGATCGGCCACCTTGCCGAACAAGCGGGCCAAAAACCGCTCGAATATCTCTATGACTTCACGGTGAAAGGCGATGGCAGCCATTTTGCTTCGTTTAGCCGCGCAAATTTGCCAGAAAGCTTGGATGTCGTGGGCGAATTGCTGCGCAATCCTGAAACGGTCACCGGCCTTTCCGATGCCGGTGCGCATGTCACGCTGATATGCGATGCAACTATGCCGACAACGCAGCTATCCTATTGGACCCGCGACCGTAAAAAGGGCGAGAAACTGCCGATTGAGTTCGTGGTTCACAAGCAGACCAAGCGCAATGCCGATATGTATGGCTTCACCGATAGAGGCTCGCTTGAGGTCGGCAAGCGTGCTGATATCAATGTGATCGACTACGAAAAACTCAGCGCTGCACCGCCGGTTGCCCATCACGATCTGCCTGCTGGTGGAACGCGTATCATGCAGCCGGTCACAGGCTACAAAGCGACCTTTTGCAATGGTGTGATGATCCGCGAGAACGACAATGATACGGGCGCGCGCCCCGGCAGATTGGTGCGCAGCAGCTAGGCGGTTGCGGGTGTTTTAGATAACCCCATCGCGCAGCCATTTGGCAATCTCACCCTCGCTAAAGCCCAGCTCTTTCAGGATGGCCTCGCGATGTTCGCCAATATCTGGAATCGCGCTGATGTCGGGCTGAGTGTCTGACAGACCGCCAGGCGGTATCATCGCCTGTATCGGGCCAATCGGACTTCCAACCTTGCTCCATCGGCCGCGGGCTTCAAGTTGCGGGTGGCTCCAAAGCCCTGCCATATCGTTCATGCGGGCACTCGCAATCGCTGCGCTATCCAATCGTCCCTGAAGTTCGTCTTGAGTGAGCTTTGATAAGGCATCATGGATTGCGGCTGACAACACTTCGCGATTGTCGCGCCGCTTGCTATTGCCATCAAAGCGCGGGTCAGTCGCCAACTCCGCACTCCCCAACACCTCAGCACAAAATTTCGCCCATTCGCGCTCGTTCTGGATCGCAATGAACATTGTTTTTCCATCACCGGTCGTAAAGACACCGTAAGGATAGATGGTTGCGTGATCGGCTCCCGTTTGGGGCGGCGCGTCCTGCCCATCATAGGCGTAATACATCGCAAAGGACATCCACTCTGCCATCGCCTCAAGCATGGAAATGTCGATATGACTGCCCTTGCCGGTTTTGCCGCGTTGGATGATCGCGGCGAGGATATTGGTGTAGGCATACATGCCCGCAGCAATATCGGCGATCGAGATGCCGGCCTTCGCAGGCTGCCCGTCTGCTCCGGTAACCGATAGAAATCCCGCCTCGGCCTGAATGAGCAGATCATAGGCTTTGCGCTTCGTATCAGGCCCATCATTGCCGTAGCCCGAAATATCGCACAGGATCATCTGCGGATAGCGCGCCTGTATTTCATCCCACCCCATCCCCAGCCTTGCCGCCGCCCCGGGCGCAAGGTTTTGCAAGATAACGTCCGATGATTGGAACAAGCGATCCAATATCGCGCCTGCATCGGGGTGCTTCAGGTCAAGCGTTAGGCTCTCTTTCGAGCGGTTGGTCCACACGAAATGCGAAGCAAGGCCATCCACCCGCTCATCATAATTGCGCGCGAAATCACCGACGCCAGGGCGCTCAACCTTGATCACCCGCGCACCCAGTTCGGCCAATTGACGCGATGCGAAGGGCGCTGCAATCGCATGCTCAAAAGCGATCACAGTGATGCCGTCCAAGGGAGCGCTGATCATACTTTGAGCCTCGTTTTGCCTGTGCTGTAGTGCATTATTCCAAGCTCCAACTGCGCGCGCCAAGATCGCCTCGCGCAGGTGCGCCTATCACTTCGGGCAATTACAGCGCATCTCGGAAAATTGGTAGTTCGCCAGTTGAATACAGGTGCGATTTTTGACTGGGGCAATAGAATGAAAATTGAAGCGGCAATTGCCTATCGCGACCAGACTGAATTTACTATCGAACCGGTTGAACTCGATGGCCCGCAAGCCGATGAAATTCTGGTCAAGATCGCTGGCGTGGGCATTTGCCACACGGATTTGTTTGTGCGCGATCTCGCCGCCCATATCTTCAAACATCCTGCAGTCCTTGGCCATGAAGGCGCAGGGATAGTCGAAGCGATTGGCGAGAATATCTCCAAGGTTAAGGTGGGCGACAAGGTGGCAATCACATTCAGCTCTTGCGGAACCTGCGCCAATTGCGAACGCGGCCCAGCTGCCTATTGCGAGAATTTCCAAGCGCTCAATATGTCGGGCATGCGCTCTGATGGATCGCGCGCATTGTCGAACGAACAAGGCGAGCTGGAAGGCAGCTTTTTCGGCCAATCCTCCTTCGCCACCCATTGCCTCACCTCAGAGCGGAATGTGGTGAAAGTCGCCGACGGTATCCCTGTCGAGATTGCTGGACCGCTTGGCTGCGGCATTCAAACGGGCGCTGGCGCTATCCTCAATTCGCTCGATGTGGAGGCAGGAACAGGCGTGATGATCTCAGGCGGCGGGCCGGTTGGGCAAAGCGCCGTCATGGCCGCCAAATTGCGCGGCTGCACAACGATCATACTGGTTGAACCGCAGGAAAGCCGTAGAGAATTTGCGCTGAAGTACGGCGCAACCCATGTAATCGATCCGATGAGCTGCGAAGATATTTCTGCAAAGGTGCGGGAAATAGAACCGCGCGGGCTCGACTATGCCTTTGATACCACTGGCCTTGACAGCGCGCTTGATGCCGCGCTCAAATCGCTCAAACCCAAAGGCGCTTTGGGCATGGTTGGCATGTCTCCTACCAACGCAGCCATGCCGGCAACGATCAATAATTTTGCGGCGCAAGGCCTTCGCGTAATCGGGATTATCGAAGGGGATAGCGAGCCGGACGAGTTCCTGCCCTATTTGATGGAACAGCATCTCGCTGGTCATTTGCCGTTCGACAAGATGGTGAAGACATACCCATTCGCCGATATCAACCGCGCGATTGCCGAACAGCATGATGGACAGTGCATCAAAGCCGTTCTGACTTTCGACTAAGTCTTTCAGCTTCGATTAGGTTAAGCGCAAGAGCGCCCTCCACCGCTAGACGACACCCTTGCCCGTTTGCTCTGCCAGCATATCAGCATCCCAATCGAGCAGCTCGCCGAATATCTCGGCATTGTGCTGGCCAGGATGCGTTGGGGCAGACCGGCGGAAGCCCGATGAGGACTTGGAGAAGCGCGGGAATGCGTTTTGCATCTTCAGCTTGCCATGCCCTTCGGTCTCGACTTCGATGATAGCGCCGCGTTCCTTGAAATGCGGATCCTCGAGCATGTCCTTAGCGGTGTAAACACGCCCGGCTGGAATCGAATATTCGATCATCAGCGCATCCACCTCTTTGATTGTAAGCGTTGCCGTCCAGGCATTGATGAGCTCATCAAGCTCCAACTGGTTGCGGCCTCTGGCGAGGTGGTCGACATATTTGGGATCGCTGGCGAGATCGGGCTGGCCCATCGCCTGCGCCAAACGACCGAAAATCGCATCCTGATTGGCCCCGATCATAAACGGGCCATCCTTGCACGAATAAACATTGCTCGGCGCGATACCGGGAAGAATTGACCCCGACCGCTCGCGGATAAATCCATTGTAGTCATATTCAGGAACCAGCCCCTCCATGACTTGCAAGACCGCTTCGTAAAGGGCCGTGTCGATGACCTGCCCCTCACCCGTTTTCTCGCGGTGGTGGAGCGCAGCAAGCACGCCCATCGTTCCGTAAGTGGCGCACAGAGTATCTCCGATAGAGACACCCATTCTTGCAGGTGGGCGGTCAGCATCACCCACGATGTAGCGCCATCCGCCCATCGCCTCGCCAATGCCGCCAAAGCCAGCGCGAGTGGAGTATGGCCCCGTCTGTCCATAGCCAGACATGCGGGCGATAATCAGCCCTGGATTGATTTTATGCAGTTCATCCGGCGCAAGCCCCCATTTCTCCAAAGTGCCCGGCTTGAAATTTTCGATCAGAATGTCAGCCTTGGCGATGAGCTTGGCAGCGATCGCCTGACCTTCGGGTATGCGCAGATTGCAGGTTACAGAGCGTTTGTTGCGAGCAATGACTTCCCATTGCACCTTCTCTTCGCCTTGCCCCCAATTGCGCATGGGATCACCCTTGCCAGGCGGCTCGATCTTAATGACGTCAGCACCCATATCTCCGAGCAGCTGACCGCAGAACGGACCGGCCAGCAGCTGCCCCATCTCGACTACACGCAGACCTGATAGTGCGCCGGTATTGGTCACGTCACTCATTCCGCAGCCTCAACCGTTTCCGTGTCATGCCAAACCGGCTGAATGGGCGCTGGCAATCCGGTTTCTTCCTCGCAAGCAGCCCGCAGCGCATCGATGCCAGGACCATAATCGAACAAGGACAACTCGCCGCGTTTGGCTTTAATATCCGCCCGCAGAGCGTCGGTTGCGCCAGTATCGACGCTATGGTCATCCTTGACGACTACGCCATAAGCGCGCGCGCCATCGAGCGTCACAAGACCTTGGCGAACTTCGAGCGCAACCGTTTCAGGGTCACGTTCAAGCGGATCGCCCCAGCCGCCGCCGCCCCAAGTGATGAAGTGCAATTGCTCGCCTTCCTTCACTTCAACGTCTTCGACCTTATTGCCGACAATCTCGCTCGTGCCATCCAGCCGTTCGAGCACTTTTGTCGCACGTTTGCCCGGATGGCCGCCGTTCACACCCCAAGGCGGAACGAACCAGCGATCATCGTGGATCGCAACCGCGCCATCAGCCAGGAAGCGATAGGTCATGTGGATGCCATTGCCGCCGCGGTGGAGCCCTGCCCCGCCGCTATCCGGTTCAGTTTCATAACGCTCGATCCGCAGCGGGAAATAACGCTCGAGAAACTCGTTGGGGACATTGGTGAAACCGGGCCAAAGCGAATGGCCATCCGGACCATCGCCCAATGGGCGCCCGGGAATGCCGCCGAATCCGATCTGGAACAGCTGGAACCATTCGCGTTCCTTGCCGGGCCGGTTGTCCCAACCTGAATAGAACACATGGGGGGAGGAGCTGAAGCCAGCAGCATTCAGGAATTCAGGCGTGCCCTGTCCCAGCAATCCGCCCAAAATGTCGAAGATACGGCCCAAAGCATGGGTGCGCCCGGAGAGGGCAGCAGGGAATTTCGGCTTGAGCAAGGACCCTTCGGGGATGCGGACTTCGATCAGATCGTAGAAGCCATCGTTAAAGAGGATCTGCGGGTCGAAGACCATGATCATGTAGATGCCGAAGAACATCTTGAACATGTTTTCATTGAGGTAGAAATTGATCGAGGCTGCCGATTGCGGGTCGGTGCCATCAAAGTCGAGAATGACCTTCTCGCCCTCGCGCCACATGGTGCACTTGATCTTGTATGGACCATAGCCCTTGCCATCGTCGCAGATGAAGTCTTCGAAACTTGCCTTCGCTTCAGGGATTGCCTGCCCGATCAGGGCTTTCATCGCACGGTGGTTGCGCGCGAGCAGCTCTTGGGTGGCAGAGAAATAGACATCATCGCCAAACCGCTCGGCCATTTCGATCACACGGTTCGAAGCAACCCGGCAGCTTGCAATCAGCGCGTTCAAATCAGCCTGGCACCAATCCGGCTTGCGGGTCTGATGCATGACGAGCTTCATCAGATCGTCATTATATTCGCCCTTTTTCCAAATTTTGACGGGCGGGATACGCACGCCTTCTTGGAAGATTGACGTGGCCTCAATTGGCATGGATCCGGGCACCATGCCGCCGATATCGGACTGGTGGCCGAACATTGCCGTATAGGCGATCAGCCGACCGTCTTTGAAAACGGGCAGCATGACCAGCCAATCGTTCGAGTGACTGATTGCCCCCTCGCAAGAATAGGGATCGGACAAAAAGATCATGTCCCCATCCTCAATCGTGCCTTCAAAGCCTTTCAGAAAGCCATCAATGAAGCTGCCAAATTGGCCAACAATCATCTTGCCTGCCGGATCGGCAATAAGCGGGAAGGCATCGCCCTGTTCGCGAATGCCAGGCGACATGGCGGTGCGAACAAGTGTCGCATCCATTTCAATCCGCGCATTGCGAAGTGCGTTCTCGATAATGTCGAGCGTAACCGGATCAAGATCGAGCTTCTTGAACGGAGTAGAGTTTGTTTCAACGATTTCAGCTGGCATGTCTCTTCTCCTTAAGCTGGGTTGATGAGGATGTTGCCGACAGCGTCGATGGTGGCGACGCAATCGCTTTCGACCAGGGTGGTCGAATCCATTTCAGTGATGATGGCGGGGCCGGGTATCGTATCGCCCTGCCTCAGCCTGCCGCGATCATAGATGACCGCAGCCTGCTCTTTTCCATCCATCCACAGAGTGTGATCGCCAATCTTGGCAGCCGATGGATCACCATCACCTTTTTCAAGCTCAGCAGCGTCAAGCTCCAACGCTTCGCCCATCGCCACAGCACGCAGGTTCACGATCTCGTGCGGCGTATCCATGTTGAAGGTAAACAAGCGGCGATGCTCATCATCAAAGCGCTGCAATATGCCTTCGATTCCTTGAGCTTTTAATGTCGCCTGATCGATAGTCAGCGGCACTTCAAAGGCTTGACCGGCATAGCGCACATCCACTTCGAACTCGCTGACAATGCTGGAAGAAGGAATACCATCGGCTTCCAGCTCAGCGCATGTTTGCGCCGCCATTTCATCGAGCAGAGCGACAAGATCGCCTACGTCGGTTTCGGTGGCCAGCTTGCTGAAGCTGCGCGCTGTCTCTGTCCGCATACGCGTGGTTGCATCGCCCAGGGCACACAGCACGCCAGGGGAAACGGGTGAGACGGCAGGCCAGCTGCCCATCAATTTCGCCACAGCGTTCACATGCAAAGGTCCTGCTCCGCCAAAGCCCATCAGCGCAAATTCGCGTGGGTCATAACCTTGCTGAACGCTGATCATCCGCAAAGCGCCAAACATATTCTCATTGACGATATCAATGATGCCGCGGGCCGCTTCCATCAAGCCAACGCCCAGCGCATCGGCAACCGTTTGCACGGCCTTTTTCGCGCCTTCACGGTCGAGCTGGAACGATCCGCCCAGCAAATCTTCGGGCAGATAGCCAAGCACAACATTGGCATCGGTCACGGTCGGCACTTCGCCGCCTTTCCCATAAGCCACGGGGCCAGGAACAGCTCCTGCGCTTTCTGGACCAACCCGCAAAGCCTTGGTGAGCTCTGGCACGTGGGCAATTGAGCCGCCGCCTGCACCCACCGTCTTTACATCGAGGGAAGACGCGCGAACCGACAAATGCCCGACCTCGGTCGTGCGAACACGGCGTGGTTCAAGATTTTCAATCAGTGCCACATCGGTTGATGTGCCGCCAACATCCAGCGTCAGAATATTCTTGAGGCCGGCATTCTTGGCCACCCAAAGCGCGCCGGTCACACCGCCAGCAGGACCGGACATCAAAATATTGACCGGATGCTCTTCTGCCTTCTGACTGCTCATCAATCCGCCGTCAGAGCGCAGCAGCGAAAGTTTGCCGGTGACCCCAGCATCCTTCAACTTGTCGCGCAGGTTCGAGATGTAATTGCCAACCACCGGCCGCACCGCCGCATTGGCAACGGTGGAGAGCGTACGCTCATATTCCTGCATTTCGGGAAGCACTTCATGGCTGAGCGACACCGGAACATCTTCGCCAAACACATCCTTGGCGATGGCACCGATCCGCGCCTCATGCTCACCGTTCACATAGGCATTGATGAGGCTGACGGTGATCGCTTCCACACCTTGCGCCTTGAGCTGCTCAAGCACTTCACGAACCTGCGCTTCATCAAGCGGGCGCACTTCCGCGCCATCTGCGCCGATCCGACCCTTGACCGTCAACGTGTCCTCTAGCGCTGCGAGTGGCTGCGGTTTGGGCCAAACGATCCAAGCCGCAAGACCGCCGGGCACAAAACTGCGCGCGATCTGCATAATGTCGCGATAACCTTCGGTCGTGATTAGACCGACCCGTGCGCCCTTGCCTTCCAAGACGGCATTGGTCGCAACAGTCGTGCCGTGGAGAAAGAACTCGATAGCGCCGGGATCAACACCGGCTTGCTCGGTGATAGCTGTAACCCCATTGAGGATACCTTCGGAGCTGTCATGCGGCGTCGACGGCGTCTTGTGCCGCCAAAACGCGCCGGTTTCATTGTCGAACAATAGCAGATCGGTGAATGTCCCTCCGACATCCACCCCCAAACGATAACGCATCAGGCAGCATCCTTTTCTTCTTTGTCAGCAGGCTTTGGAAAACCGCCTGCCTTACCCACCATCGCGGGCAATTCCTTATCCATCACGCCGGTCAGCCAGCGGTTGGTTTCGATCAGAGCGTCAAGCTCCAACCCTGTGTCGATTCCAGCTCTTTCGAGCATGTATTGAACATCTTCCGTGGCAACATTGCCCGCAGCGCCCGGGGCAAAGGGGCAGCCGCCCAATCCACCAATCGACGCATCGATTGTGGCCGCGCCTGCGCCAATCGCGGCCCAAACATTGGCGAGCCCCGTTCCGCGCGTATTGTGCAAATGGATGCGAACGGGCAATTGCGGAACTGCCTCGCGGATCTTTGAGATGAGACTTGCGACATGAGCGGGATTGGCCACGCCGATTGTGTCAGCCAGCGCGATCTCGACCGGCCCCGCCTCTGCAATAGAAGTCGCCATTGCGACGATGCGCTCTTCAGCCACTTCGCCTTCGAACGGACAACCGAAACTCGCCGCGATTGTGGCTTGAGCCGTCTTGCCCGCCGCCTTCGCCGCTTCGATAATCTCTTTGGCAGCTTCGACAGAGCCGTCGCTCGTTTGCCCCTGATTGCGCATCGCGAAGCTATCGGTTGCGACCGATACTGCCCCCAATTGATCGATCCGCCCAGTTGCAAGAGCCCGATCTGCGCCGCGGCGGTTCATGACCAGGCCGATATAGGTCACATCATCGCGCTGCGGCAGCCCCGCGGCAACGGCATCGGCATCCGCCATTTGCGGCACCGCTTTGGGATTGACGAAACTCGTCACCTCGATCCGCTGGGCACCGCAATCAATCGCGCGCGCAATCAGCGCAAGCTTATCTTGCGTGCTGACCGCGATCTGCTCGTTTTGCAGACCATCGCGCGGGCTCACCTCAACAATTTCGACAGGTTTTGTATACATTTTACTAAGCGCTCCGCTTCACGAGTTCATCGTCAAACCCGGTGAGCGACCGATGCGCATCAGCGTAAACATGGAACGCACGGCGGATGTGCCCTTCCATGATGGTGGTCGCCCAATTCTCATCCCCGCGGTCAAAGGCTGCGATCAGCTCTTCATGTTCGTGATGCGAACGCCCAAGCTCATCCTCGCTGTAATGATGCGCGGTCCGCCAAACGATGGGCGCCTCGATCAAAGACTGCAGCAAGGCTTCAAGCCGCGCCGAGCCTACAACGGACAAGATCAAGGCGTGGAAATCGCGGTTGGCCGCCAAGAAACCTTCAATATCAGCGGGTTGCCTTGCAATGGCTTGGCCCAAACGAGCATTGATCGCCTTGAGCTCGGCGACTTGTTCGCCTGTAATGACCTTGCAAGCGCGGTGCGCAGCAACCCCTTCAAGCAGCGCCCTCAACTCATACGCATCCTCGATATCATCGAGCGACCATTCGCTGACAAAGCTGCGCTGCGATTCGCTGCGCTGGATCAGCATATCGCTTTCCAACCGGCGCATCGCTTCGCGAATCGGTGTTCGCGATACTCCGCAAATTTCGGCCAGCGCCTCCTCCCTTACGGGATCGCCAGGCGCCAACGCACCGGAGACAATCATCTCCCGTATGGTGGCATATGCAGAGTCGGACGCTTTTGACATATATCCTTCGCAGAGCTTGACGAATGCATTTTGTATACAATATGGACCGCGGATCGCAACATGAGAATATCCGCACAGCGAACTTACGTGCTATTTTTTGGAGTTTCTAATGATGAACCGCTCGACCAAAGCTTTCCTCTTGGGATCAAGTGTCCTTCTCTCTTTGGGGGCAGCGCCTGCCTTTGCACAAACAGCCGACGCTGCTGCGGAAGAAGGCGCCAGTGAAGGCAATGCGATCATCGTCACCGCGCGCCGTCAGAGTGAAACTCTGGCCGAAGTGCCAGCATCGGTTACGGTTCTGTCAGCCGACACGCTGGAGAAAACCGGCATTGAGCGCGCCGACGAATTTGTGCAGCTGACGCCAGGCGTCACCATTGTTTCCGGCACGGCTGAGGCAGGTGACACTCAGATCAATATCCGCGGTATCAACGGCGCACGCGATGCGGAAAGTTCTGTGGCGCTTGTTGTTGATGGCATCCTTAAAACCAACACTGCCCAGCTCAATCAGGATCAAGGCACACTGCGCCAGATCGAAATTCTAAAAGGGCCACAGGGCGCGCTCTATGGCCGCAATGCTGCGGCTGGTGCAATTGTCATTCAGACATTGAAGCCCAGCGACTTTGTCGAAGGCGGGCTGCGCATCACCGTTGCGGAAGACGACACTCGTTCGGCCAGCGGCTATATCGCGGCCCCGCTTGGCGATAGTGCCGGCATCGTATTGTCGGGCAATTATTCGACGACTGACGGCTTCTATCGCAATGATTTTCTCGGTTCGAACACGATTGACGATCAAGAAATCTGGTCCGTCGACGGGCGCTTCTTGGCGCAATTGGGCGATGCGACAGAGCTGGATGTGAAAGCAAGATATGCGGATTTGTCCGGCGCTTCGATCAATTTTAACGCGACATTCCACCTGCCGAATTTCGCTGGAGCCAATCCTGCATTCTTCGAAGATGTGAACGAGCACCCCTTCAACTTCTACTCCAACATTCGCCCGACCAATGAGCAGAAAACCTTTGAAGTATCTGCCAAGATCGAACATGAGCTCGATGGCTTGGTGCTGACCGCATGGGCGCTCTACAGCGATGTCGATCAATTGCTGACGGCCGATGGAACCAGCGCTGATTTTGCGCGCTTCACCTTCCCCGGCGCGACACCTGACTCAGTCGCTGCATCGAATAGTTGCTTTGGAACAACCGCAGCCCTGACCGGTTTCCCGGTGAATGCGCCCGGTTTTATCGGAGCAACGCCGGTGCCCTTCATTTTCGATCCGGTGAACGGCTCGACCTTCGGGCCATACAGCCCGACAACTTGTGATGGCACGCAGCTTCAGATCCGCGAGCAGAGTGATTTTAGCGCAGAAGTTCGGCTTGCTTCAGACAATGGCTCGCCGCTGCAATGGCAGGTCGGTGCATATTACCTCCACATTGATCGCGAGACCGGCGTCAGTCTGGGTGCCGATCTGGGCAATGGTGTCAGCCGCGAGCTTTACAATGCTCCCGGCTCCTCCAACCCGACCACCTTGCTCTACAACGATGACTTCTCGACAGATGTATATGCCGTCTTCGGTTCTGCCGAGTTTGAGGCAAGCGATAGCTTAACGTTAAGTGCCGCCGTGCGTTACGATATTGAAGATCGTAGCGTGTCGAACCTTGTTCCGGTCGTGGCCGATCCAATCACTGGCGCGCCGATTAATCCGGGCCAAGCATTCGGTGCGATCCCTGATCAGTCAGAAAGCTTCTCGCAGATACAGCCCAAGATTTCGCTGCGTTATGCGCTGAGCGACGACATCAATTTCTACGCCAACTGGGGTATTGGGTTTAAGTCTGGTGGCTTCAACAATCAGGGTTCTGCTGCGGTCGTTGACCAGAATTTCAACCAGTTCATTGGCACCAATGTGCTGATCGAGGATGTGTTCCGTAAGGAAACGTCAAGCGCTTTCGAAGTGGGGCTAAAAGGCAGTCTGCTCGACAATCGGATCACCTTCGACCTTGCCGGCTACCACACCACAATCGACGATATGCAATTCTTCGAATTCTTCGTTGGCTCCTTCGGCTTGCTCCGCGTCGTCTCCAATATTGATGAAGTCGAAGTCTATGGCGGCGAGTTCAATCTCAACGCCGAGATTGTTGATGGCTGGAGCGTTTTTGGCTCCGTCAACGTGACGGAAAGCGAGATCAAGGCGAACTCTTCGCGTCCGGTCACGGTGGGCAATGAATCGCCCTATACCGCTGATTACACGATCAATCTTGGGACGCAGCTCGACCTGCCGATCACCAATGACATCAATTTCATCGCGCGCGCTGACTACCGCATTACGGGGCCAACTTGGTTCCATACAGTTCAGGATGACACCAGCCCGACTTTGTTCAGCGGCCTGCTGCCCGGCTCTGCGCTGGCGCTTCCGGCCTTCGTTGGTGATGCGGATTATTCGATCACCCAGCGCGATGAGTTCTCAGTGCTCGATGCACGTATCGGCATCGAGTATGATGTGGTGACCATTTCGGTCTTCGCTGACAACCTCACCAATGAGCGCTATCTCAACGAGGTGATCCCGGCGATCGAATTTGGCGGGTCGTTTATCTCGCCAGGCGGTTTGCGGCGATTTGGT
>CALLIO010000036.1 GCA_938009055.1 uncultured Altererythrobacter sp. | reverse complement strand
AACCTCAGCCAGAAATAGAACACTAACGGCAAGATGAGTTCTACAGCCCAGAGGAATTGAAACAGAGGGTGCGGCAGTCCCATCTGGAGGAATGAGAAAATCCTTGCGACGCCGCCCAGAAAGAAGATCGCGAGCAGAAAGTGGAAGATACCGCGTCTTTCGGCCAGATCGCGCGAACACCAGATCAGCGCCACGCCAAACCCAAAGAACATCGAGGAATAGAAGCGGTCTTCGCTATCAAGCGTTGCGTTAACCGGGATTGAGCCGGGTATACTTGCCGGCCCAAAAGCGATGTGAACCAGAGCAACACCGCAGCACACCAGTCCGAAAACCAGCACGAGGGCGCAAAGCAAACGCATTAGTCCAGCCCGACATCCAGAAAGCCGGGCTTGGGCCCATTCCATTCGCCAGGCTTCGCAGGTTCTGCATCAGCCTCTTCAAAACGAGGCTTCTTCGCCCTCTTTGGCTTTTCCGATTGCGACTTTTCGGCTTTGGGCTGCTCTGCCCTTTCGCTTGAGTCCAAATTCTTGCGGCGCGATCTTTTGGGTTTATCCTCGCGCGGTGCTTCCTCACGCGCGTGCTCTTCTTTCGGCTCGGTATCCGAACTTTTTTGCTTTGGCTTAGGTGCTTCCTTCAGCTCGACCCGAACATCGCCCTTGCCGAAATGCGCGATCTTGTTGCCGGTGAGTTTCTCAACATTGTCAATCGCTTCGGCGTCTTCGGGCGCCACGAAGGTAAAGGCGCGGCCCTTGGCCCCAGCCCGGCCCGTCCGGCCGATCCGGTGGACATAATCATCGGGGTGCCACGGCGTATCGAAATTGAAGACATGGCTGACACCTTTGATGTCGAGCCCGCGCGCCGCAACGTCTGAGGCGACCAGAATATTGACCTCGCCCGCTTTGAAGCGATCCAGCTCGCGGAGGCGGCTGGTCTGATCCATATCTCCGTGGATCTCGCCGCTGGCAAAGCCGTGCTTCTGGAGGCTCTTGTTGAGCTCGCGCACGGTGGTCTTGCGATTGGCGAAGATGATCGCGGTTTCGACCAGATCGTTCTTAAGAATCCAGCGTAAGGTTTCGCGCTTCTTGCGTTGGCCAACTTCAATCTTGAAGGTGGTGATATCTTTGTTGGTGCTCGCCGCGCGCGCCGTTTCAATCCGCTTGGGATTATTGAGGAACGTCTTGGCGAGCTTTTCAATGGGTGGCGGCATCGTCGCGGAAAACAGCATGGTCTGCCGCGTTTCGGGAAGCTTGGAGCAGATGAACTCGATATCGGGAATGAAGCCCATGTCGAGCATCCGATCCGCCTCGTCGATCACCAGCAATTCGCAGCCATTGAGCATGATCTTGCCGCGCTCGAATAGATCCATCAGCCGGCCCGGGGTCGCGATGAGAACGTCGACGCCTTCGTCCAACGCCTTGACCTGATCACCCATTTGCACGCCGCCGATCAGCAGCGCCATTTTGAGATCATGGTTCTTGCCATATTTCTCAAAATTCTCAGCGACTTGTGCTGCCAATTCGCGCGTCGGCTCCAAAATCAGCGAACGCGGCATACGTGCGCGGCGGCGGCCCGATGACAGCACATCAATCATTGGCAAAACGAAACTGGCGGTTTTGCCCGTGCCCGTCTGCGCGATACCGATGATATCTTTCATCATCAAAACGGGGGGGATCGCCTCGGCTTGAATGGCGGTCGGCTCGGTATAGCCAGCATCCTCCACAGCTTTGAGCAATTCATCAGAAAGGCCGAGATCGGCAAAGGTCATAAGCAAACAATGTCCGGATAAGGGCAGGCAATCAACCTGCGGGTCGGACGCCTACTTTGCGCCCCTTCATTCAACGCTTGGGCCTTTGCCCAAATGCCTGCGCAAGTCAAGAAATGGCCGAGGGGAAAGCGCGCTATTTGGAGGCTGAAACCAACTGGCGCAGCCGATCAACCTCGCATTTTGCCCCCGAACGCGAGAGCAACTCATCGCGATCAACGCACAGCTTTCCGTCTTTATCCTTCTCGACGTAGAAGCCGCTGTAAAAGTCGCGCGACCGACATGACTTCTCAAGTGTTGCAGACAACACTTTGGAATCGCGCATATAAAGGATGAGCTTGTTGCCGCTACCAGTTTGCACAGCAGCGATGTTCTTCAGCTTTATGCACTTGCCAATCTTGCGCTCGACCATTTGCGATGATGGCGCACGCGGCGGCAGGTTTGCCATCAAATCAGTGCGTGCTCGCGAGCTGCGCGGTGTGATGCGAACAATAACACGGCGTTCAATGCGGACCTGTCGTTGAACCGGCGCGTCAAAGGCTTGCGGTGCAAGCGATTGCCCGCCGCTCGACATCTTTTCGACCTGGCGCGGGTCGAGATTGCAGGTCTCACCATCCAGAGGCGCGCGCGCATGCTCACTGGGCCCGCTTTCAACCGCAGGCAACAGCAGCGCTAAAGGCGCAACAAAGGTGAGCAGGTTTGTCATGGATTTAAACTGGTTTTGCCAACCCCACGATGGCTTTGATATTGAAACGACTTGAGCGCTTTACCATCATCAATTGAACGATGGCTTAATTGGATTTGCTCAATTCGCAAGTGCTGGCAAGTGGGCGCCAAGATGTGGCATAGGCACAACAAATGACCGATCACACTCAATTTTTGGAAACTGCCACTGCTTTGCTAGGGACTAGAGGGTTCACTTGCGATCCCGAATTGCTCGATCCTTGGCAGACCGATTGGCGCGGGCGCTACACCGGCGCAGCAATGGGCATGGCCTCGCCGCAATCGAGCGAAGAAGTCAGCCAATTCGTCTCGCTTTGCGCCAAACACAAGATCGCGATTGTACCGCAGGGCGGGAATAGCGGCATGTCAGGCGGCGCCACGCCAGGTGCTGGAGGAGACTCTGTCATCCTCTCGCTGCGAAGAATGAACAATATCCGTAAGCTCGATGCAGATGGGCAATCGGTGATCTGCGAGGCGGGCGTCATCCTTCAATCTTTGCACGAGGCAGCAGAGGACAAGGGTTTGCGCTTTCCGCTCACGCTGGGCGGCAAGGGTTCAGCCACGATTGGCGGCCTGATTTCGACCAATGCGGGCGGCACACAGGTGCTTCGACACGGCACAATGCGCGCGCAAGTTTTGGGGATTGAGGCGGTTTTGGCAGATGGGCAGATCTTCAACGGTTTGACCGCGTTGAAGAAAGACAATCGCGGCTTTGATCTTAAACAGCTCCTGATTGGCTCGGAAGGCACACTTGGAATTGTGACAGCGGCGAATTTGCGGCTTGTTCCGGCCACCGGCGAACGCGTGGTGGCATGGGTTGGTTTAGAATGCCCCCACCGCGCACGCGCATTGCTCCTGTCGATGCAAAGCGCCTTTCCCCAA
>CALLIO010000035.1 GCA_938009055.1 uncultured Altererythrobacter sp. | reverse complement strand
TGTCGAAATGGACGCATAGCTCAGTTGGTAGAGCAGCTGACTCTTAATCAGCGGGTCCTAGGTTCGAACCCTAGTGCGTCCACCATCCTCCCTCTTGCAACATTGCCCCGCTTGCCAAGATCGCATAGCCTTGTCGCTAAGAGGGGAATTATGATCAAGAAATGGATGGCCGCGGCACTTGGGGCCGCTTTGAGTGTTTGTAGCATCGCCCAAGCGAGCGAGCCTGCGGAAAGTCGCGCCTATCCCGAGGTAACGGTCTACGAAGCCTCGACCATCATCACGATGGAGCCCGGCTTCCCAGAAGCCAAATATGTTGCGACGTCTGAAGGCATAATTTTGGGCGTCGCACACTCGCTAGACGAGCTGGAAGCATGGACCAAAGGGCGCAAGGTTTCGGTCGATCGCCGCTTTGCCGAGCAAGTATTGATGCCCGGCTTCATTGAACCGCACATCCACCCGATGCAAACGGTTATGATGCTGCCGATCCCCTTCATCAGCCCTGAAAGCTGGGATCTGCCGGGAAAAAGCTATCCCGCAATTGTCGGCGAGGATGAATATGAAGCGCGGCTTCGCAGTGTTTTAGCGAGCAATGAAGAGAAGCTGTTTATCACTTGGGGGCATCATCGCTTGTTTCACGGCGATATGAACCGCGCAAAGCTCGATGTGATCGCGCCGGATCGGGCGGTGGTTATCTGGCAGCGCAGTTTTCACGAAATCATCGCCAACACCAAAGCGCTGGAGTTGCTCGGCCTAGGGAGTGAAGCTGAATTTATCGCTGAATTCGATAAACCCGGCATCGATCCCACCCATGCTGATTTTGGTGCCGGCATCATTCACGAAACCGCACTCTTTAGCGGGATTGATAAACTCCACCGCTATCTCTTCAATCCGCAGAAGGTTCAACAAGGGTTGATCGAAATGCGTCAGATGATGCTTGAAAATGGGGTGACGACGAGTGCTGATCTGGCATTCGGCGGCTTCGGCGGGATTAAGACTGAAGCCCCCCTGTTCAAAAGCATTTATGACCTTCCGACCACACCCTCGCGCATTCTGGCTATTCCGGTCGCTCCGCTGGTCTCTGGCGATCCAGACCAATGGCTGGCGAAGATGCGAAGCGAGTATGAGAGCGAGAAATTCCTCTTCTCCAATCGTGTAAAGCTGTTCGCCGATGGCGCGTTCTTTGCTCAATATATGCAGATGAACCCGCCGGGATATAGCGACGGGCACGAGGGAAAATGGATCACTGAACCGGAAGTCTACGCCGCGCAGGCCCGCAAATTCTGGGATGCGGGCTGGACGCTTCACACCCATGTGAACGGCGACAAGGGTCTCGATGTTGTGCTCGATATGTATCAAAGCCTGCCTGTACGCCGGGGCCAGACCATGGTGCTGGAGCATTTGGGTTACTCGACAGAGGCACAGAACCGGCGGATTGCGCAGCTTGATCTTATGGTCTCTGCTCAGCCGAATTATATCCGTATTCTGGGCGATACTTATGCGCGCGATGGTTTGGGGCCAGACCGAGCGGCACAAATGAACCGTTTGGGGTCGCTTGAGCGCAAGGGTGTGCCATTGGGCCTTCATAGTGATTTCAATATGGCTCCGATTGATCCTCTCTATCTGGCATGGGTGGCAAGCAATCGGATAACGCTTGAGGGCAATGTCAAAGCCCCCGCCGAGCGCCTGAGCCTCGACAAGGCATTGCGCGCAATCACAATTGAAGCAGCGCAAGTGATCGGAATGGACGATCAAATTGGCAGTATTGCCTCAGGCAAAAAGGCGGACTTTGTGGTGCTAGACAAAGATCCACGCGAAGTCGGTGCAAGCGGATTGCAAGATCTTAATGTCGAAGGCGTTGTCTTTGAGGGACAATGGTTCGCCGCGAATTAGGCAGAACGCAATCACATCAACATGTGACTATAGTTAGGTTGCCATCACATTTCGATGTGATATAGGGCTGGCATGAACACATCGATCCAAGAAAAAGTCCGCAAGCTTGTCGGCTCAGGCGGTATCACCAAGGCGGGTCTGGCCCGCGCTGCTGGTCTTCACGCCAACACGTTGCGCGATTGCGACGCTGAAAGCTGGAACCCCACAGCTGATACGCTTTCCAAGCTCGAAGGCTTTTTGCTCGCAAGCGATGATGATCGCCCTTCACTTGTTGGTGCAGAGGAAATCATCAACGAAGCGCGCAATGGCCGCATGTACATCCTTGTTGATGATGAGGACCGAGAGAACGAAGGCGATCTCATTATCCCAGCCCAAATGGCGACGCCTGACGCAATCAATTTTATGGCGACGCATGGTCGCGGCCTGATCTGCTTGTCGCTCGATAGCGCGCGGGTCGAAAAGCTCGGTCTAGAGCCGATGAGCCGCAACAATAAGGAAAGCATGCAGACCGCTTTCACAACGTCGATCGAAGCAAAGGATGGCGTCACGACGGGGATTTCTGCTGCTGACCGCGCGCGCACTGTTTCGGTTGCGATTGATGCGAGCAAGGGCGCTGACGACATCGTAACGCCGGGCCATGTTTTCCCCCTCACCGCGCGTGATGGCGGCGTGCTTGTGCGCGCTGGGCATACAGAGGCGGCGGTCGATATTTCGCGGCTTGCTGGCCTTAATCCTTCCGGCGTGATCTGCGAGATCATGAATGAGGATGGCACAATGGCCCGCCTCGATGATCTGATTGTCTTTGCCCGCAAGCATGACCTTAAGATCGGCACTATCCGCGATCTGATCGAGTACCGGATGCGCAATGATCATTTGGTCGAACGGATCGAGGAGCGCAGTTTCGAAAGCGATTATGGCGGCGGGTGGAAACTCATCACCTATCGCAACACGGTCGATGGCAGCGAGCAATTTGTCCTCCAAAAAGGGCAAATCTCAAAGGGCGAACCCACCCTCGCCCGCGTCCATCCGATCTCTGTCTTTGACGATGTTTTGGGGCAACCAGGCCCGCGCAAACGCACTTTGCAACGCGCCATGCAGGCTGTGGGCGCTCACGGCTCAGGCGTTATTGTCGTCATCACTGGCCGCCCCGCATCTGGTGGTGGATACAGTCAGGAAGATGAAGTGCGCAATGTCGGCATCGGCTCGCAGATCTTGGCTGATCTGGGCGTTCACGACATGATCCTGCTTTCCAATTCCCAGCCCAATGTTGTCGCGATTGAAGGCTACGGCCTCAACATCGTCGATCACCACCCTATTCCGGAGTAATCATGGCCCGTTTTCTGATTGTCGAAGCCCGTTTTTACGGCGAACTCAATGATATGCTGATTGCGGGGGCGAAGGCCGCGCTGGAAGCTGCCGGTCATGAGGCTGAAGTGCTCACCGTTCCGGGCGCGCTTGAGATACCTGGCGCGATTGCGCTGGCCTTAGAGGGCGGCGGATATGACGGCTTTGTCGCGATTGGCGTGGTGATCCGCGGCGAGACCTATCACTTCGAGATTGTCGCTGGCGAAAGCGCGCGTGCAATTATGGCGCTGACCATGGACGGTATTGCAATTGGCAATGGCATATTGACGGTTGAAAATGACGAGCAAGCGCTGGTCCGCGCTGATCCTGCGCAAAAGGACAAGGGCGGCGAAGCGGCGAAGGCAGCAATCGCGCTTTATGAATTGCAAGGGCGCTTCATTGGCTGACAACAATGCCGCAAAATACGATACGATCGGGATCAATTACGAGCAATTGAGGCGACCTGATCCACGGATTGCGGCAGTGATCCACGAGGCGTTGGGTGGCGCAGAAACAGTCCTGAATGTCGGCGCAGGCGCGGGGTCATATGAACCTTCCAACATTGCCGTTACCGCTGTCGAGCCATCATTTGAGATGATTGCAAAGCGTTCTGCCGAATCTGCCCAAGCGATCCAGGGCAGCGCAGAGAACCTTCCATTTGAAGACAATAGCTTTGATGCCGCAATGGCGGTTCTGACTGTCCATCATTGGTCGGATCAAGCAAGAGGTCTTGCCGAGATGCGCCGTGTTGCGCGTGGCCCTGTGGTCATCCTCACTTTTGACCCAGCGCATCGTCCGTGGCTTACAGATTATCTACCCCAGCTGGCTGATCTTGACGAGGAGCAGATGCCTGCAATGGCATTCTATGGCGAGTGCTTGGGCGATGTCACCGTGGAGCCTTTGGCCATTCCGCATGATTGCATCGATGGTTTTCTCTATGCTTATTGGCGGCGACCAAAGGCTTATCTTGAGGAGCGGATCAGAATGGGCATCTCATCTTTTTGGGCGCTCGATGATGTCAGCCAAGGGATTGAGGAGCTTAGCCAAGATATTGAAAGCGGGGCCTGGGCACGGCGCTACGCTGATCTCTTGAACCAAGAAACATATGATGCCGGATACCGGCTTGTTATCGGGCACTCCGAACACTCTTGACGATGCCTAAGCTGCTCCGTCCAGCAACTCTTTAAAACCGAGCGGCTTGTAAGGGCCGATGATGAGCTGTTCGAACACGCCCACGCCTTGGCTTGCGCCACCATCGGACAATGCAGTGACTTTGCACAGCGTTTGAACGTGCAGGTTTTCAGGTGCGAGCGGATCGAGCGTGTCGAGCGCAAATTCCTCACGCTCCACTTTTAGCGCGCCGTGATGCATCCCATGCCCCCACACCGGATGGGTGTAACCTAGCCCTCTCATCTGGAAGCGCGAAAGCGGCTTTAAAGTTGCTGTCTGCGGTCCCTCGCTCAATTCAAGAGCAATCGTCCCGCCATCGGGCCAGCGCGTTCCGCTCTCATTGCCTGAGGCGAGCAGCCCCCTTCCCTCGACAATCTGCGATTGATCGCAGCCATCGGGCGCCCATGCCGCGCGCGTGTTCCAGGCATTGCCCTTGGTATCGGCATTGATATGAAAGAACAGCGAGCCGCCCTCAAGATTGATCGGCGTCCATTGCCAGAAGAATGCTGGCAGCGGTGCATCGGGAATTGGCTGCGGATCGCGCGCCCCAATCGGGCGGATACCCCAACTGCGATCGCGCGTGCCGCTGGTGCCAGCCGCCAATTCGCGCCGATCTCCATCAAGTGAGAACCAGCCTGCATAGTGCCCGTTCTGAGTCATACGAGTGTAATCCATAAAGGCGCGAGAGCCGACCCGATGCATAAAGCGGGGTTCTTTTATCGGTGCAGAGCGACTGGTGAAGACGACCTCGCCCGCGATCCCATTGGTTTCCTCGATTGTGACTTTGAGTTTGTGCAGGGGCTCGACCACTTCGATAGCAATCGGCCCGACCCGCATCGCCATGCGTTCCTTGCCCAGTTCGCAACTTGCATGGAGGGAATATTGCTTCCCGTCGCGGATCAAACTGACATGAGCATCAGCGATATCGATCTGAGGATAAACACCGAATGCTATCGCGAAAAAGCCTGAGCCATCGGGCGCATAGCCGTTGAAAAAATAGCGGTCGTAGAAATTGCGATCCGTGCCAGCGTAGGCAATCGGCTCGGGTGATTGGTGGATCGGGTAGTCATCGCCTTTTGTCAGTACCATTGCTCTATCCTTCCAAAAGCCGGGTCGCGTTAATCTCTTCGGCGAGGCTGCAAGCCCCCTCTGCCATCGATTGAAAGATTGCTCTTGCGCGGTCATTGTCCTCGACAAATGCGGCTGAGAAGACGGAGGTCGCCACTCCGTGCAACGCGCCGCGCGCATAGCCATCACTTTCTTTGATATCGCTTAGTAGCGGTCCACCATTTTGGACCAGTGCGTCGGCATATTCTTCGATGAGCGTGTCCCCATGTTCAGTCCTTAGGGCCGCGCCAATTCCTGCTCCCATGAAATATCCCAGATCGACCAGCGGATGCCCTGCATTCACAGTTTGCCAATCAAGGGTTGCCATCGGCTCTGCGCCGCTACGAACAGCGAATAGGATGTTATCGAGGCGAAAGTCGCCATGAATGATGCAGTGCTTGTGATCAGGGCGATCTTGCCAAAGAGCAGCACTTTTCTCGCCCGTTTCGGCGACAATTTGGAGAAAGTCAGGCGCGATTGCGCCTTCATATTTCACGACGAATGCCTCGCATGCGCCGATATAGCCGGTGACGGTAAACTCGCGAACAGCATCGTTCGTGGCCAAGAAATCAAGGTTGATAAGGTCGGCTCGTTCAAAGCTTGGTCCATGCAATGCGGCAAGGGACCTGACTGCGTATATTGCTTCTGCAAAGTCGCACCCGGCAAGCTGATCGCCTTGCTTGGCCGGTCCCAAATCCTCCATCAAGAGGATGAAATCACCGGTCCCAGGATCAAACTTGTTCGCATAAACCTTGGGCGTTCGGATCGAGACATGCGGCGCAATCTTGTCGTAAAAGCCAACTTCTTTCTCGTATAGGCGCATTGCTTGGGCTGTCGCACGACTGGTGGGATCAGCAGCGGGAAATTTCGCGGCAAGTGATGCAGGGCCCTTTGCATCTGCACCTGCATAGGAAATCTCAAAACGCGCCGAATCGCCGACCAGCCCATTGCCGATCGCTTGGTGGCGGACGGACACAATTTGTTCGCCCAAAATCGCGCTCAAGAAGGTCGCGTCAACTTCAGCCGCTGCTGCAGGAAAACTTCCCATTCCGTTCTCTCCCTTGCCCCAAGTCTAAGGGCCTCATCGGCAATTGCCAGCCCAACGTGATTGGGTCATCTTGGTTACTGATTGTAGTGCACGGATACGTGATTTCGCCCGCGCATTTTCCCGCATGGGGCCAGGGTGAAATCCTTGTGTTGCTGGCGTTAGACTTGCCCAAGGATAAGCGGCGGAAAAATCTTTGCCGCAA
>CALLIO010000034.1 GCA_938009055.1 uncultured Altererythrobacter sp. | reverse complement strand
CGCCCCCAATATCAACGAGCCGATCACCGGCGGCCAAGCGCAAATCTCGGGCAGCTTCACGCCTGAGACTGCTAACCAATTGGCGATCTCGCTGCGGTCGGGCGCGCTGCCGGTTGATCTGACAGTGATCGAGGAACGCTCGGTCAGTGCAGAGCTTGGTGCCGATTCCATCCGGCGCGGATTGTTGGCACTTCTGGTCGGATCGGTCGCGGTGGTCGCGCTGATGATCGCCACTTACGGGCGCTTCGGAATTTATGCGACCTTCGCGCTCATCATCAACGTGCTGATGGTCCTGGGCATCATGGCGATGCTCAATTTTACCCTGACTTTGCCAGGCATTGCAGGCTTTGTTCTGACCGTCGGCGCGGCGGTGGACGCCAACGTGCTGATCAACGAACGCATTGGCGAGGAGCGAAAACGCGGAAGGCGTGTCGTCGCCGCGGTTGAGACCGGCTATAAAGAAGCCAGCCGCGCGATTTACGATGCCAACATCACGAACTTTATCGCCGGTTCGCTGCTGGTGACGTTTGGCTCTGGCCCCGTGCGCGGTTTTGCCATCGTGCTGATTATCGGCCTTGCCACCACCGTCTTCACTGCCGTTGCGCTCACCCGCATGTGGGTTTCCGGCTGGCTGCGCAAAGCGCGCCCCAATGAACTTAGCATTTGAGGATTGATGCCATGCGTTTGCTCAAGCTAGTCCCTGACAACACCAATATTCGCTTCCTCAAGCTGCGGATACCGTTCCTGGTAATCAGCCTGCTGCTGATCGCGGCGAGCTGGGCCTTGGTGCTGACCAAAGGCATCAATTACGGCGTCGATTTTGCCGGTGGGCAGGAAGTCCAGGTGACCTTCACCGATATGGACCAAGCGCCCGTTGGCGATCTGCGCGCCTCGGTTGCAGAACTTGGCTTTGGATCGCCGGTTGTGCAGGAATTTGGAGCGCCAAATGTCGTCTCGATCCGCGTGCCTCTGCCTGAAAATGTCGAAGATACGCCCGGTGCTGCGACGGAAATCGGCAATCAGGTGATCGCTGCCATCAATCAGGATTACGACAATGTCCGCGCTGACAGCAACCAGACCGTTTCAGGCAAAGTAGCGGGCGAATTCCGCGAAAGCGCAGTGATCGCTTTGCTCGCCGCAATGCTGGCCGTGGCGCTTTACATCTGGATCCGTTTCGAGTGGCAATTTGGCGCAGGCGCGCTGTTTGCTTTGTTCCACGATGTCTCGCTTACGCTTGGTCTGTTCTCGCTATTCCAGCTTGAGTTTTCGCTTCAGATTATCGCCGCGATCCTGACAATTATCGGCTATTCCTTGAACGATACGATCGTCGTCTATGACCGTATCCGCGAAAATTTGAAGAAGTATCGCAAGATGCAATTGGTCGAGCTGTTGGACCTTTCAATCAACGAGACTTTGGCCCGCACCGTCATGACGTCATTGACGCTGCTGGTCGCGCTGGTGCCGCTGCTATTGTTTGGTCCGGCCAGCCTGTTCGGCCTGATCGCTGCGATCACATTCGGTCTTTTCGTCGGTACTTACAGCTCGGTTTATCTGGCTGCTCCCGTGCTGATCTGGCTGGGCGTGACGTCTGACAGTTTCGTACCGCAAGAGACCGAGGCGGATAAGCAGGAACGCAAGGCGCGCGAGGCGGAAGCCGAAGGGCGCGTTTAGCCTGCGCTCAGCCGTTCGAAATGAGCGGCAAGGGCAGCGCCATTGTTCTCCCAGCTGAACTGCTCGACCGCCGCGGTCACTTCTTGCGCAGCAGGTGGATCATCGAGAATATCGCGTATCGCTTTGGCAATACGGTTCGCATCGCGCGGCACCAGCCGTCCGGCTGCCGGCGAAGTGAACAATTCAGGCGCGCCGCCAACATTGGTGGTGATACAGGGCGTGCCGCAGGCGAGCGCTTCGACCCATGCATTCGCAAGACCCTCGCTCGCTGTCGGCAGCACCATAATGTCTGCCGCTGACAAGACGACCGGCATCACATCATGGTCGAGCGATCCGGCGAAATGCACGCGCTGCGTTAGCCCGAGCTGGGCGGCGAGTTGGCGCAATTTGCCCTCATCCTCTCCCTTGCCGACAAGGATCGCGCGCGAGCGATCAATCTTGGCCATGGCTTGCAGAAGCAGCTCTTGCCCCTTGCGCTCGATCAATGCGCCAACCGAGACAAACAGCGGCGCATCGGCGGGCAGATCAAAGCCCAATTGGCGTCCGAGCGTCGGGCGCAGGCTGACATTGCCAAGCGGGCGGAAGCGGTCTCGATCAAGTCCGGTGTAATGGATCGTGATCTTGTCGCGCGCCATGCCCAGCCGCGCCATATCATCGGCCAAGGCCTCGGATACGGCGAGCAATCCGGCGGCCTTGTCTGCGGCCTCTAATATCTGCGCCTTGCCATAATCCTTTTCGCCCCACAGGCTGATATCCGATCCGCGCGCCTTGATCGAAACCGGAATGTCCAGCTTTGCACCAATCGTGGTCGCAGCCGGACCATCTGGGTAGAAAAACTCGGCATCAATCACGTCAATCGGCGTGTCGCGGTGGAGCTGGCGGATCAGCGGCAAAGCGGCGCGGGCGATGCTTTGCGGATTGAGCCTGCCGCCGACTTTGGGAACAAGTGTGAAGCGTGGGCGATGCACAGTGATGCCGTTTTCAATCGCCACCGGAGGAAGCTCTGCCAGTTCGCGATAACGGCCCAGCGCCAACGGGGGCAGGCCAATCGGATTGACCACGGTCACTTGCCAGTCGCCGCGTTTGGCCAGCGCTTCTAAAGAGCGCGCCACGAACGTCCCGAAGCGCGGGTTCGTCTCGTTGGGATAGAGCGTGGCAATGGCCAGCACATGCTTCATAGCGGGCGCACCAGCATTTGCGCGACGGCAATCCATGGAGGGTTGTCGACCACTTGCTGCTTTTGTCCGGCGCCGGGTGGCAGCAGGCCAACCAGCGTGCCCTTGCGGTCGATCAGCCGGCCAAAGGCGAAGCGGCCACCGGGCTTGGGGATCAAACAATCGCGATTGATCGCGGTGGCGGCATCGGAGGGGGCCAATTGTTCAAGCCACAGCATATCGCCGGGGCGAAATTCGCCCACGCTTTCCTCAACCGCCAGAACCATATGCGCTGACGCCTCACCCTCTGCATTGGCAAGTTCAGTGGGTAGAACCGCTTCGCGCGGGGAGGGCAGGGCATCTGCGCCGCCCGCGCTCAATTGGGCGACAACCATTGCTTGCGGCGTTTCATCTGAACGCACGAGCGATTGCGGATCAACTTCTAGCGCGCCAGCAATCCGCTCCATCCATTTGATCGAGAGGTTGCGCATTCCGGTCTCGAGCCGTCCAATGGTTTGCGGCGTTGTTGGCGGCGTGCAAGCTTCAGCCAGTTCAGCGAGGGTCATTCCCTTGGCCTTTCGGATGTCTCTGATGCGATTAATCACCGGCAGCTTCCTCCACAGCAAAAGCTTGATAACCAAAATGGTGATTTTTCTTTCCTACAATAACCGAAGCATTGCAAGAGGCAATTGGGGATCATCGCCAGCGAGTCGTTTGGATCGCGCCGCTGCACCATCAGGAGAACCGCAATGAAAAGAATTTTGGTCGAACGCGAACTGACCGAGGAAGGCCCGCGTCGCGGCAGTGGAGCGAAGCCGAAAAAACGCAGCGTCACCGTTAATCTGGCCGAATCGCCGCTTAGCTGGCTGCATTCACGCGGGCATTTGGACGACCGACTGTTTGATGCAGGCGAGCGGCTTCGCGCGGATTACGAACGCGCGCAAATGGGGCCGAGCATAACCATGCGCTGGGATCCGGTGCGCTCCAAATCGACCGGCGATCCCGGGCTGACTCACTCGGAAATTCAGATTGCAGCGAAAGATCGCTTCGATGCGGCTCTGCGCGATGCGGGCAAGGGGCTGGAGGATATTTTGTGGCGGGTTGTGTGCGCAGGCGAAAGCTTGCCCGCAGCAGAGCGAACCCTCCAATGGCCCGCGCGCAGCGGCAAGCTTGTGCTCAAACTCGCGCTAGAACGGGTGGCGGATTATTATTGCATCCGCTGATGGGAATCACTCGCCGTAGAAGAAGCGTTCCTCGGCGATTTTGCCATCTTTCACTGTGTAGACGGCGGTTTCATTGCTTTGCGAGCGTTCGCCCATCATCGTTACGTCCATGCCATAACGGATCGCGAATTGTTCGCCGACCACATAGGGACCTTCGATAGAGAAGTCGTGCATTTCGGCATTGTCGTTCCAGAACTTGTGCTTTTCGAGCAATTGTTCGCGCCCTTGGACATGCGACATCGGGCCATCGCCAGGTTCCATCGAGACGATTTCATCGGACCACATGGCTTGATAATCTGCCTCGCGGTCTTCTTTGACGGCGTTGAAAAACTCTTGTGCAAATTGTTCGATCGACATGGGCTGATCCTTTGTTTTGAGGAAGGGGCATAGCCAATGTGACCAAGGAAGGCTTGTCCGTCAATCCAATGCTTGCGCAGTTCTCGCCCGCAGATGCGGTAAGGTTTCAGCCTCGAACCACGGGTTTTTCTCCATCCACATGCGCACGCGCCATGCGGGGTGGGGGAGCGGGATGACAGGGTCGAACTCGGCAAATCGCTGAACGCGCTCGGTCAAGGATTGGCGCTTGGTCTGGGGCAGATAATGGGCCTGCGCATAGGAGCCGACGAGCAAGGTAAGGCGCTTTTCCGGCAGGGCGGCCAGAACGCGATCATGCCATGCTGGCGCGCATTCCCTGCGCGGTGGTTTGTCGCCGCCCGATGCTTTGCCGGGATAGCAAAAGCCCATCGGGATGAGGGCAATCTTATCGGGATTGTAAAACTCATCCTTGTTCATCTGGAGCCAATCGCGCAGCCGATCGCCGCTATCATCATCCCATGGCATGCCGCTGGCATGGACTTTGGAGCCGGGCGCTTGGCCGATGATGACAATCCGGCTTTGGGCAGAAAATTGCACGACAGGGCGGGGGCC
>CALLIO010000033.1 GCA_938009055.1 uncultured Altererythrobacter sp. | reverse complement strand
GTCGATCCAGACGTGTAGAGAATTGCCGCCAGATCGTCCGTATTGGCCTGTGATGGGCCAAGCTCCTGATCTGCGGCATAGGCCGCATCAAGCGCCTCTGCCTCTTCTAGCACGCTGCACGCGGGCGGCACATCACCGTCTTCCAGTGATTTCAAGCGCGAAGCATTGGCGATCAGCATTTCAGCGCCGCTATCGGCGAGGATATGCGCGACTTGCGCCCGCTTCAAAAGCGGATTGATCGGAACATGCACCAGCCCTGCGCGCGCAGCGGCCAGCGGCAACAAGCATGTTAGCTCGCCCTTCGCAGCCCAGCTCGCCACCCTTGCGCCCGATTGCGGCACACTCGCTTGCAGCCAACCAGCAAGCTTTTGGACACGCAGTCTTAACTCCTGATGGTTAAGTACGCTGTCACGCAAAACCAAAGCCTGCGCATCACTCTCGCCGCATTCGGCGATATGATCGATGGGTTTGGGTTTAGGATCAAGTATTTGCGGCATGAATTGTCCAAATTGGGCCAAAATGGAAAAGCAGTTTTTGTGACAGCATCTAGCTACCACGATACGGTTAACGTTCTGCAAGGGCTCTGTCAGCCTGCCCCGTCCCCTTTTGAACGGTCGGAATGGTTTGCCCTGCTTGCCGAAAGCGGATTGACGCCGCTGGTGGTGCTGGCGAGCGAAGGCAATTCATCCGCAGCGCTGGCTTTGACAGAGGCGAATGGCCGGATCGAGCCGCTTCGCAATTGGTACAGTTTCACATGGCGGCAATTGGCCCCTGAAGGACCTGCAGGAGAGCGGTTGCTGGTCGAAATCGCGGCGCAATTGCGCCGCCGCTCGCACCGCGTGACCTTATGGCCCGTGCCTGAAGAAGATGGCTCCGCCTCGCTTCTCACTCGCAGTTTTCGGGAAGCTGGATGGGCGGTCGAGCAGACCCGCTGTGATGACAATCACGTGCTGCCCGTCAACGGACGCAGCTTTGCCGAATATTGGGCGCAGCGCCCGGGCAAAATGCGCACCACGCTGAAACGCAAGGCGAAGAAGGTCGAATGCACCATTCTCGAGAGCTTTGATGCTGAGGCATGGGTTCAATACGAAGCCATTTATGCGCAAAGCTGGAAAGTGGCTGAAGAAACGCCGCAGCTTCTGCGCCGTTTCGCTGAACAAGAAGGGAGCGCAGGCCGGATCAGGCTGGCGCTCGCCATGCACAATGGCCTGCCCGTCGCGGCGCAGTTTTGGACGGTTGAGAACGGCACTGCCTATATTCACAAGCTTGCCCACCTTGAATCTCATAAAAACCTGTCCGCTGGCACGACTTTGACTGCCGCCTTGTTCGAGCATGTGATTGACAAAGATCGCGTAACTCTGGTCGATTTTGGCACTGGCAATGATGCCTATAAATCCGATTGGATGGAGGAAGTGCGCCCGCGTTTTCAAGTGGATTGCCTCGACCCGGCCCAGCCCAAGGCATGGGCACCGCTTGCCAAGCGCGCCGTGCGCAAGCTTGCGCCTTCGCGGACACAGGGCTAAGGGAAGCGCCGCTTTTCGCGCTAGGGGAATGAAAGAAGCGATGACTGAGGAATCTGCCAAGACCGCCCTCACCAATGCTGCGCTCGAAATTGGCCAGCAAGGCAGCGGTGACGCAGCTAAGGGCGCTTCTGCCGAGCGAGCGAAAGCCGTCGACCCGCAGCTAAAGCAGATATTGTGCGATGTGCTGGGGCTGGATGCAGACGATGTCAGCGCATTTGATGCAGACACTGGGCTTTTCGGCCATGTGCCCGAACTGGATTCGATGGCGGTCGCAGGCTTGCTGACCGAAATGGAAGACCGGCTCGATATTATTATCGAGGATGAGGATGTCGACGGCGAAATGCTTGAAACCTATGGCGGATTGCTCGATTTCGCGATTGCCAAGGTCGAAGAAGGATAGATCGCAAAGCCGATGATAGGTTCATGGACTTGCGAGCGGCCCGAAGGTCGCACCAGCAAAGAGCTGGCAGTCCAGATCACGCCGCAGGTCGAAGCAGACGAACCGACCCTCCTGATCCTCCCTGCCCTGTTCGATGAAGCCAATAAGCTGCGCCGCTACACGATTGAAGTGATGCGCAGGCTCAGCGAAGCAGGCATTGGCAGCGTTCTGCCCGATTTTCCGGGAATGAACGAAAGCATGGCTCCGTTATCCGAACAAGGCCTTACCCAATGGCGCGAAGATGCAGAACAAGCCGCGCAGCAATTTGGCGCAAGCCATGTGCTTACAATCCGCGGCAGCGCACTGTTCGCGCCGCAAACTCTGCCCGCTTGGCACTATGCCCCGGCGATGGGGCCGCGCATCTTGCGCAATATGCTGCGCGCGCAAGTCTTGGCGCTACGCGAGACGGGGCAGCAGCTGTCCATCGATGAATTGGGCGAACGAGGCGCGGCACAAGGGATTGAGCTTGCCGGTTGGCAGTTTGGCCCGCAGCTCTTTAGCCAATTGCAGGAGGCAGAACCGCTCGCTAATCCTGCCCACGCGATTATCGAGCAAAGCGAGGTCGGCGGCGCTGGCTTGTGGCTGCGCGCAGAGCCCGATGACAATGCTGATCAAGTGGCCGCGCTTGCCGACATTATCGCTGCAAAGATCACCGCGCGATGAGCCGCCTGCACCTTCCCTTTGCCTGCGGATCGCTGACGCTTGCCGGCACTTTGGACACAGCGCCGGGAACAACCGGTCTGCTGATCGTGAGCGGCGGCAATGAAATCCGTTCGGGAGCGTTTTCAGGCCAAGCCCAGCTCGCCGCCGAAATCGCCCGAGCGGGCTTTCCTGTCTTGCGTTTCGACAGGCGCGGCATTGGCGATAGCGAAGGTGAGAACCGGGGTTTCCGCAAATCGGCCAAGGATATTGCCTCTGCGCTCGAAGCCTTTCGCGCCATCGCACCACAAGTCGATCGCGTGATCGGCTTTGGCAATTGCGATGCCGCCTCTGCATTGATGCTGACGGGCGGCGCGGGGTTCGATGGCCTTATCCTGTCGAACCCTTGGACGATTGAGGGCGAAGAAAACGTTAGCGAGGATGCACCGCGGCAAAGCGCGGATGCCATTCGCTCGCGCTATGCCGACAAGCTCCGCAATCCGGCAGAGATAAAGCGGTTGCTGACTGGCGGGGTCAATCTGCGCAAGCTAGCAGGCGGATTGTTCGCGAGCTTACAGCCTGGATCAAAACCAAGTGAGCTTGTTGATGAAATACATACGGGCTTATCGAGCTTTGATGGTGCGGTTTCGATCCTCCTCGCCAGCGCGGATCGCACAGCGCAGGAATTTGAGCGTCATTGGGACAAGGCCGATGACAGGATAAGCCGCTGCGAAGGGGCAAGTCATGCCTATGTCGAAGCGCACGCGCGCAGTTGGCTTACCGCGCAAATCCTGAGCGCATTGCGCCAAAATTAGCGCGTGAAATAGCTCACCAGCTCAACATGAGTTGACCAGCGAAATTGCCCTATGGGACGCAGCTTTTGCAAGGAAAAGCCCGCTTCAGCCAATCGCGCCGCATCGCGCGCCCAGCTCGCCGGATTGCAGCTCACATAGACGACACGTTCAAGCCCGCTTTCAGCAATCGCGGCGACCTGCTCGCGTGCGCCCGCTCTGGGTGGATCGAGCAGGGCCGCATCAAATTTCGCCAACTCGGCTGACTGCACAGGATTGCGAAAGAGATCGCGATGGACAGCATCCACCCGGCGCTGCGACCGTCCCGCTGCCGATTTGCACGCCAGATAGGGCTCGCGCGCCGCTTCGAATGCTGACACCTGAGCCTCGTCCCCCAAAGCGAATGCAAAGGTTCCAAGGCCAGAAAACAAGTCCGCAACGCTTTGCGCGCCGCCAAGCATCGTCTTTGCATCGGCAACCATCATCGCTTCAGCATCGCGCGTCGCTTGCAGAAATGCGCCGGATGGAAAGCTGACCGGAACACCCGACAATGTGATCGTGAGCGGCTCAGGCTCCCTCATCGCCTCTGCCCCATAGCCCAGATCAAGGGACAGCCGCGCAAGTCTTTGCGCCTCAGCAAAGGCAAGAACCGCTTCGGTTGCCTCCAACCCTTCCATCTCGAAATGTTTGATTGAGCAATCAACGCCCTGATCGGTCAGAGTGAGGTTAATATCGACGGGACGCTTGCCGCCATGCTGCGCGATCAATTGGCGCAAAGGCGCAGCCATTGCGAACAGCTCCGGCCGCAAAATCTGGCATTCAGCGAGGTTTACAATTTTGTGCGAGCCAGACGCTTTAAAGCCCAGCACTGCGCCCTTTTGCGTGCGCATGGCGTGTAACGTGGCGCGGCGGCGGCTTTGCGGCGGCGAGAGATGCGTTGGCAGCAGCTCAGCGGGTTCGATCGACTGACTGTTCGCAGCAAACAACACGCGCTCGGTCACAAACCGGGTCAGCGCATCATCATCGGCATTTTGCAGAGTGCATCCACCGCATGTGGCGAAATGCTGGCAGGGGGGCTCTTGAAAATGCGGGCCGCGCTCGATTGCGCCGCTTGAGAGGATAATATCGCCTGTCACGGCACCCTTGTGGTGAGCGCCCGATGCGGTAACGCCGTCGCCCTTGGCAGCGATGCGGATAATCTCTTCACCAGCGCTCATTGTGCCGCTCCCATCGCCGCGCAAACTTGCGCTGCCAAATCATCCGCGGTGAACGCTGGCCCTGCCAAACGGGCGGCCTCGCCATGCAGCCACACAGCCTCTTTAGCCGCCTCAAATGCGTTAAGCCCGCAAGCCATCCGGCTGACCGCAATACCCGCCAGCACATCGCCGCTTCCTGCAACCGAAAGCCAGCTGGATGCAGGCGGAGCAATCGCGACCCTGCGATCGGGCGAAGCGATCAAAGTGTCCGGCCCCTTGGCAAGCACCACCATGCCGCTGGTCTGAGCCAATGCGAGCGCCCGCGATTGGCGATCAGGAGCAACAACGCCAAATGCCTTGCACAGCGCCTCCAGCTCTCCATCATGCGGTGTGGCGAGATAGTCGCCGCCATCCGCCAACATTTCAGGGCGCACGATATGCAATGCGTCAGCATCCAAGACCACGCGAGAGGATTGGC
>CALLIO010000032.1 GCA_938009055.1 uncultured Altererythrobacter sp. | reverse complement strand
GAGGCGCTACTGCGCGGTGTGAGCGAGGCCGATTTCGCGCGCGAGTCAGGCTTTAAAGGCTGGACTTTCAACCGCATCCTTACCCACCTTCACACTTTCAACGATGCAGCCTATCTGGCGCTTGCCGAAGTCAATGACGGTAGCGACGGCTTCGCGCAGTTTAAACGCAATCTGGGTGCGAAGGCTGTCGAACACAATATGGCTGCGATTGAGGCGGAATATTGCGGCGGACTGACAGGCATGGCTTTGCTCGATCTATGGGCTGGTTTCTACCCCACGCTTGCTGATGCCTTTGCCGCCGCCGATCCCAAGGCGCGCCTGCCGTGGTTCGGGCCGGAAATGAGCGCGCGCAGCTCGATCACCGCACGACTGATGGAAAGCTGGAGCCATGCCCAAGCGATCTATGACGAGCTAGGCATCACGCGCCAATCGTCTTATGGCATTGAGAATATCGCCATACTCGGCCTCAACACCTATGGCTGGACTTTCATCAATCGCAAAATGGATGTGCCTCAGCCGCGCCCGCAATTGGTGCTGACAGCGCCATCGGGAACGATCTGGAAACTCGGCGAAGAGGCAGGCGAAGAGTGCATCTCTGGCTCAGCTGAGGAATTCTGCCAAGTCGTCACGCAAACCCGCAATATCGCGGACACTTCGCTGGAAGTAACGGGCAAGAACGCTGCGGCATGGATGGCTATCGCGCAATGCTTTGCCGGCGCACCCAATGATCCGCCGCGGCCCGGCACGCGCAAAATGAAAGCGGCCTAAAAGCCCAAACTCTCAGCCACAGCATTGTTGGCGATCTTGCCCTGATGGACATTTAGACCCGGCAGTAGATAGGGGTCTTCCTCGCACGCCTTCACGCCCCGATCCGCCAGTGCAAGACCAAAGGGCAGCGTGGCATTATTGAGCGCGTAGGATGATGTCAGCGGCACTGCGCCCGGCATATTCGCCACACAGTAATGGATGATATTGTCGACATTGTACGTCGGCGCATCATGCGTTGTGGGTTTGGAGGTTTCAAAGCAGCCCCCTTGGTCGATCGCAACATCAACTAGCACGGCGCGCGGCTTCATCAACCCCAGCATTTCACGTGTTACCAAATGCGGTGCGCTTGCCCCTGGGATCAGAACAGCGCCAATCACAACATCAGCGTCATTAAGCGATTGCTCAATCGTCGCCGTGGTCGAATAGCGGGTGGTCACGCGGCCATGAAACATCTCGTCCAGCTGGCGGATGCGGGGCAATGAGCGGTCGAACATCTCGACCCTTGCGCCCAATCCCGCTGCCATGCGCGCCGCCTGTGTGCCGACCACTCCGCCGCCCAGAACCACAACTTTGGCAGGCAAAACGCCTGGCACACCGCCCATCAATGTGCCGCGCCCGCCATTGTTCGCACGCAGGGCCTGCGCGCCTGCTTCGATCGACAACCGCCCGGCAACTTCGCTCATCGGGGCAAGCAAAGGCAGCGAGCCATCGGGCGCACTCACAGTCTCATAAGCAATTGCGCTGCAACCGCTTTCCATCAGCCCTTTGGCCTGTTCGGGATCGGGTGCAAGGTGCAGATAGGTGAACAGCAATTGCCCCTCGCGAAGCTGCGCCCATTCAGATGGCTGGGGCTCTTTGACCTTCACGATCATCTCGGCCCGGGCAAAGACTTCCACCGCCGAATCGACGATGGTTGCCCCCGCCGCGACATAGATATCGTCGGGCTTGGAAATGCCTTCTCCCGCGCCCGTTTCCACGATCACATTATGGCCATGCCTCACATATTCGCGCACGGCTTCTGGGGTTAGGCCAACGCGAAATTCGAGGGTTTTGATCTCTTTGGGAACGCCAACAAGCATGGGAATAGCTCCTGTTTAGCTGATCGCCCAGCAATACTATGCGCGAAACAAAGTTTCAATGGCTTGGAATAGAATTAGCGTTGCAGCAGCGCCATCACATCGTCGCTTGGCATCGGGTAGCCTAGCCAATAGCCCTGCAAAATCTCGCACCCAAGCTCGGTGAGCGCCTCGGCTTGAACCGCATTCTCGACACCCTCGGCCACCACACCGATATTCAGCGCACGCGCGATATTGACGATCGAGGCGATGAGGCTGTCGATTGCGCAATCCTCGCCCACGCCGCGTGTCAGACTGGCATCAATCTTTAGCCTTGCAGGCCGCACATTCACCAGGCTCAGGATCGAGGCATAGCCGCTTCCGAAATCATCGATATCAAACTCGATGTTCAAAGTTCGCAGGTGATCGAGCACGCGCTGGACCTCGTCTTTGGACTCATCAAGAAAGGTCGTTTCGAGAAGTTCGAAAGAGAGGTAGGATGCCATCTCGCCCAATTCGTCGATCGAGCGCAAAAGGTCAGGGTCGACCAGCCGCGCGGAGGAAAGGTTGAGCGACAGGCGCGGCATCGCAAAGCCCGCCTCCATCCATTGCTTCGCAAGAAAGGCTGCCTTGCGCATGATCTGGCGATCAATCTCGGCGACCAGATCAAGTTCTTCGGCATACCGAAGGAAGTGTCCCGGCGTCAGCACGCCGCGCGTGGGATGGTTCCAGCGCACAAGCACCTCAAAACCCACCAAACGCTTGCTCACCGCGCAATATTGCGGCTGGAAATAAGGCACCAATTGCTCGCCGCATGCCACCGCGCTGCGCAATTGCGTCTTCGTATCGCGAACAAATGCCGCGCGCGCTCGCAGCGTATCATCGAACAGGCAATATCGTTTACGGCCCAGCTTCTTGGCTTCGTAAAGGGCAAGGTCGGCATTGCCGAGCAGGCCCCACACATCGACATCATCGCCTGCCTCGACCGCTATCCCAACGCTGGCGCCGATGTCCAAATTGTGCCCATCATAGCGAATTCCAGCCGCCATGGCGGCTTGTAGCTTTTGGCAAAAGGCAGTCGCTCTGGTCGCCGCAGCATCATCGAACACCACAGCCATGAATTCATCACCGCCTATGCGGGCAACAAACTCATCATCTTGGCGGATGTCGTTCAAGATATGAGCAATCATCTTGAGCGTGGCATCACCCACCGCGTGGCCAAAACGGTCATTCACATCCTTGAAAAAATCAAGATCGATATGGAGAATGGCCAGCAATTGCGTTTGTGTCGCAACCTGGCCGCGCAATTCTTCAAACTTTTTGACCAGAAACCGGCGGTTGGGCAGATTGGTTAGGGAATCGTGGAGCGCCGTGGCCTCGATCTCTTGCTTGGCGACCAGCAGATCCTGATTGCGCGCCTCGAGCTTGGACTGCATCTCGACCAGATCGGTCACGTCTGAATTGGTTCCCACTACCCGCACCGGATTGCCCTTGTGATCGCGCACAGCCTGCGCGCGTGAACGCCACCAGCGCCAAGAGCCATCGGCATGCCTGATCCGGTAGGTCACATTATAAGGCGTATCATTGCGCAGATGATCCTCGACCGCTTCGGTCACACGCTCGGCATCATCTGGGTGGAGCCGTTCTTGCCACCAAGCAAGCTTGTGCGGCACAGGCTGGTCCTGTTCACCCAGTAGCTTGAGGTTTTGCTCCGACCACACAACCGTATTGGCAATCACATCCAGATCCCAGATCCCATCTGCAGAGGCAGTTGTGGCCAATTCGAAGCGTTCATTGGCCGCTTCTGCTTCCGATACTGCTTGAGCCAATTGCTCGTTGGTTTCGCTCAGCCGTGCATACATTTCCGCACGGTCTTCGCGGTCCATCAAAAAGCCGAGCAATTCGGCGAGCGAGACGGCATAAGCAGCCTCGTCTGGCGACCATTCCTTATAGGCATCGACACTTTCGATGCAGATGACCCCGCGCGGGCCGCCCGCTGAACGGATCTGCGTGTCGAGCATCGAAAATATCCGATTGGGCTGCAGATAGACTTCGTCAAACTCGCAAGTGCGCTCGTCCGTGCGCGCGTCATTTGCGGTGATGACCCGTTCACGCAGCACGGCTGCGAAATAGTTGGGAAAGTCCTTTTGAAACAGCACTGCACCGCTGCTGTGGGTTTTGATGTCGGCTTCATAAAGGTCGATGCATTGAATCGCATCGTGGGCCGGATTGAGCGACCATGCGCTAGCTCTTTGTGCGCCCAATTGCAGCGAAGCCTCCTCGGTAACCGCACGCGCAAATTCGCCGCTGCTGACCTCGCCTTGGGAATAGAGGCGCATCAAACGGTCCAACGAATTGTTGAACCGCCGAACCCGGTCAAGCACGGTATCGTTCTGAAAAAGCGGAGAACCCATTTCTACCCTGAAGACGATTTTTCTTAGGGTTAGAGCTCGCAGATTATTGCTATGACTTTATGAATAGGCTTACTCATCACTACGTATGCACTAGGAAAATACGCGTGATTACATAGTCTTGTTACAAGGTTTAACCTCCCGTTCGACTATCCAGTGCAGATTTCGTCAGGTCACGCGGCCACGTTACTTGGGTTTGCGTTTGCGGGTTGAAGCGCGTGTCTTCATATTGTGCTGCCTCTGCTGCGGCGACCTCTTCTGCGGTCAAATGCTCGCTTGGTTCCAGTGCGAACACGTCGATCCCGCGAGTAATCTCGGTCGCATAAATGCGGCCCTTGTACCAATAGCTCGACCAGTAACCGCCCACGACCAATTGCTCTGTGTCAATCGGTCCGCGATCGAAATAAGCGATCTCTTTCGGGTTCGCGCTGTCGGTGAAGTCCATCAAAGACAGACCGCCCTGATACCAGCTTTGCGCAAAGATATCGCGGCCCGGCACCGGCACAATCGAACCATTATGCGCGACGCAATTTTCCATATCGGTTTGCGGCGCAGGCATTTTGTAATGGCTTTTGAAGACGAGCTTGTTGTCGACAATGTCGTAGATGGCATTGGCGCCCCAGGTCATCGGGTCTGATGCCTGACAGCGCGGACGCCCGCCCCCGCCCCATTCATCAGTGAAGACCACTTTGGTGCCGTCATTGTTAAACGTGGCCGAGTGCCAATAGGCAAAACCTTTGTCGAACACTGCATCAATCCGCACAGGGTTCATCGGATCGGAGATGTCGAACAAGATACCATTGCCAGAGCATGCGCCCGCCGCGATACCCTTTGACGGGAAGACGGTAATATCATGGCATTCATCGGTTGGCCGCGTATCCTGCGCGCCATCTTCGCTCTCACCGCCTTGCCACAGGCCAGCGATCTGGCCGGTTTCAGGGTCAGCAAAGACGCGCGGGCTTGAAACGATGCGCGATTGCGATGGATCGGCCAGCGGAATTTCGACAACATCAATGCTGAACAGTGCGGTGCGCGTATCGCCCGGCTCATCGCCCACACAGCCCGCCAGTTCTTTCTCGTCGCGGATGCGCGATGTGCCCGAATTATAGACCACGATCTTCGTATCATCCGCGCTGACGATGGAATGCGTATGGCTGCCGCGGCAAGTCTGCACTTGGCCAACTTGGCGCGGGCGGGTGAGGTAGGAAATGTCGAAAATGCGCAAGCCGCGGAAGCGTTCTGTACTCACATCCTCGGGAACGCCCTGCAATCCGCAATCAACGCGGCCGCGGGTCTGTTCGACACTCATGATTAGGATGTCGCCCACGACAGAGACATCGCCCTGCCCGCC
>CALLIO010000031.1 GCA_938009055.1 uncultured Altererythrobacter sp. | reverse complement strand
GGGCCGCCCGCCAGCGCACCGCGAAACGCGGTCGGGCCAAACGGTCTGTGAAATCCAAATCGGTCATGAAATCGCCCCTAGCAGATGAGGCGGCCGACGCAAGACGGGCTCACCCTTGCCGGCGGATCAAACGCTGGACGGTGGCCTTGTCGAGGATGCCGAGCGCCGCTCCCGCTCCGCCATACGTCAACGCGCCGACGGCGAGGATCGCCCCGATGCCCAGCGCTTTGTCCAAGACTGTTCCAATAAACCAAGGTTCGATCCGGAGCATCAACGCGTACAGCGCCGCGCCCATGACCGCTGAAGCAATCGCGATGCGGACGACCCGGCCGATTACTGGGGCGGGCAGAGCGAAGTAGCCGCGAGTTTGCAGGATACCGCCCAGCAGAACGATATTGCACCACGCGCCTACGGCTCCGGATATCGCAAGGCCGGTAACGCCAATGCGCGGGACAAGGACAATGTTCAGCCCAACGGTGATCAACAACGAGATTGCGGCCGTGATTACCGGCGTGCGCGTGTCTTTGCGTGCGAAGAAATTGGGCGTGAGCACTTTGACCAGGACATAGGCGGGCAGGCCCAGAACCAATCCCTGAACCACCATGCCGGTGACCGCCGCGTCCTCTTGGGTAAAGGCTTGCCCCGCCATAAACACCCGCACGAAAGCGGTGCCGGTGAAAAACAGCGCCACTGCGCAAGGGATGGTCAGCAGCATGGCGAGTTCAATCGCGTTGGATTGCAGACGCGCGGCGTCGTCATCTTCGGCGCGGCTCAGATGGCGGGACAGCGCGGGCAGGATAGCTGTGCCCAGCGCAATCCCGATGATGCCGAGCGGAAGCTGGTTCCAGCGGTCAGCCATTTGCAGATAGGTGTAGCTGCCAACCGGAAGCGTTGAGAGGAAAAACAGATCGACAAAGCGGCTGATCTGGTAAATTCCCGCGCCGAAAATGGCCGGAATGATGAGAATGCCAAACTCTTTCACTCCGCCATCAATGCGCGGAAAGATGAGCGAGAGCGAAAAGCCTGCGCGCTTCATAAACGCCCATAGCCAGATCAATTGCAGCAGGCCCGACAATGAGAGCGCCCAAGCCATCGCTTGCGCTGTGCTGCGCCGTGCCAACATGCCCGGTTCCAAAGACGCGCCATAGATCAGCGCTGCAATCAGGCAGATGTTGAGGAGAACCGGCGCAGCAGCGGCTGCTGCAAAGCGCGACAGCGAATTGAGGATCGCGGCCACCAAAGTCGCAAGGCTCATAAATAGCAAATAGGGAAAGGTGACCCGCGCCAGCAGGATGGCTGCATCCACGCTATCGGCATGGTCCGGGAAGTTTTCAGGCAGGAAATACTCGACCACCCACGGCATCACCAGCATCGCCATCGCGCCAAACACGATCAGCGTGGGGAGCAAGACAGAAAGGATGCTTTCGGCAAAGGCGCGCGCTTCATCAACAGCGCCATCATCCTTCATCCGGCGGTTGAACAAAGGGACAAAGGCGCTGGCAAAGGCCCCTTCGGCAAACAGGCGGCGGAAGAGGTTGGGCAGCATGAAAGCAAGCTGCCACGCATCGCCCATTGCGGTTGCGCCCAAAACGCGCGCGATTAGCACATCGCGCACGAAGCCGAACACGCGGCTCACCGCGGTCAGCCCGCCAATCGTCCCAACATTCCTGAGTAGGCTCATAAAGAGCGCCCTATCACGCGCGAAGCCCCAAGCGAAATCGCCCTAATTGGTCGCGGGCGTGCCTTCGCCTGCTTCTTGCGCGCGCTTGGCTTGCAATTGCTGCATGTACAGCCCGTTGAAGTCGATCGGATCCATCATCATCGGCGGGAAGCCTGCATCGCGCACGGCATCGGCAACGATCCGGCGTGCAAAGGGAAAGAGGATGCGGGGCGCTTCGGCGAAGAGGAACGCGTGCTCTTGATCTTCAGGCAGATTGCGAATTCCGACAAGCGCGCAATAAGACAGCTCAACCAGATAGGCATTGCCCTGTTCCGAGGTCGCTGTGAGGTTGATCTTAAGCTCAACCTCGGTGACTTCCTCATTGACCTTGTCCGCACCGATATTGAACTGCAGGTCGATCTTGGGCTGCTCTTCCCATGAATAGACAGCGGGTGCATTGGGGTTCTCAACCGAAAGATCCTTCACATATTGTGTGATGATCCCGGCTGTGGGTTGATTGTCTGCGCCATTGGGTGCGGCTGGATTGCCATCCAGATCGGTCAGTACGTCGCCTTCATCGGCCATGGGTTGTGTCTTTCGTAAATTGATGTCGAATTGGCGGCGCGCCTAGCACTCCAACGCCGACCCCGCAATATCGCTGGCTTTTTACCATCCAATTGCGATGAATTGAGGCGATCACGCGGGCGCTAAGCAGTTGTTCATTTGTATTTTGCCCCTATTTAAGGCACGGAGGGGCAACGCAAGCGGGTTTGGGACTCGCGGCAGACTGGAAATGCACAATCGTGAATAGTGGAATTATTGAAATCGTCATCCTCGCCATGATCGCGGCCTTTTTGGGCATGCGGCTCTATTCCGTGCTGGGCGAGCGTGCTGAGCATGAGGAAGAAGGCGTGCCGCATCAGCGCGACAATCAGGCTGGTGAACTGGATGCAGAGCGCAAGAGCGCTCCCAATGCGCCGCAATTGGCAACACCGTCTGCGACAGCGCCCCAAACACCCGTGGTAAAAGACGCCCTGCCAGGGGTTGAGCGCGGCGTGCGGGCAATCGCGGCGGCAGATGGCCGGTTTGATCTCACCGCTTTCCTCGAAGGGGCGAACGGCGCCTATTCGATGGTGCTCGAAGCTTTTTGGGAAGGCGACCGCGAAACATTGCAAGAGCTGTGCGATGATGATGTCTATGCCAGCTTTGCAGGCGCGATTGATGCGCGCGAAGCGGCTGGTGAAACGCTCGACAATCGCCTCGTCCGGGTCGAAGAAACCCGCGTTCAGCGCGCTGAGCTTGATGGGCGCATCGCCCGCATTTCGGTGCTGTTTGTTGCCGATATTGCCGCTGTCACGCGCGATAAGGATGGCACCGTGATCGCTGGTTCGCTGAACGATGCGATTGAAAGCCGCGATGTGTGGACGTTCAGCCGCGATGTGAAAGCGGCCAATCCCAACTGGATCCTCGACGAGACGGATGAAGGCTAAATCGGGCTGAGGGCTAATCGGGCTGGGGCAAATCAGGCGACAAGCCTGCTCTATTCTAAGACTATCGCAAAGGGGACGCTTAGGGATGTTGGCAAGAGGCTTCGCATCCTTGGGTCTGCTGGCTGGCGCGTTGGCGCTTGCCGGATGCGGTTCGATCATTCCGGATGGTGATGGCGGGCCAGAGGTCGGTGTAACTCCGCCCGACGCAAACGTGGAAAGCGCGCGCTTTGCCGGTATCAAACGCGGCCCTTCGATCAAATCTTTGGGCCTTGGTGATGGCGATGCAGCAACCGCATTGGGCAGTTTTATCGAAAGCTGTCCCAAGCTTCTGATCCGCGACGACGCAAGCGGGCTGACCTATAGTTCTGACTGGAAACCATCATGCGATGCGGCCAAAGTATGGCCAGCCAGCCGCGCACAAGATTTCTTCGCAACCCATTTCGAAACCGTCGTGATCGGCAATGGCGAGGCTTTTGCAACCGGCTATTTCGAACCGGAAATTCGCGGTTGCAAGACCAAGCAGACCGGCTGTTCGACCCCGATCTATGCCATGCCCGATGATTTGAAGCGCGCATGGCCTGCCGATGTGCCGCAGGCTGAACGCACGGGCCGCGCGCCGCTTGGCCGAACCAATGAAGCGGGTGAGCACGTGCCCTATTATGAGCGCGCGGAGATTGAAGAAGGCGCGCTTGCAGGGCGCGGGCTGGAGCTTGCCTACGCCGCTGATCCGGTTGAATTGTTTTTCCTGCAAATCCAGGGCTCTGGCCGCGTCCGCACGATGAATGGCGAGGTTATCCGCATCGGCTATGCTGGGCAAAACGGCCGCGAATATGTCGGCATTGGGCGCGTGATGCGCGACCGCGGATTGCTGGGCGAAGGGCCGGGCAAATACGCCGGTTCGATGCAGGGGATCATGCAATATATCCGCGAAAATCCGGCGGATGGCAAAGAGCTGATGCGGCTCAACAAGAGCTGGATTTTCTTTCGCGTGCTGACGGGTGATGGGCCGCTTGGCGCATTGGGTGTGCCGGTGCGGCGCGAAAGTTCGGTTGCCGCTGACCCGCGCTTCGTTCCGCTGGGCGCGCCGGTCTGGCTCGACATGGACAACAATCGCGCTGATGGCATGTGGATCGCGCAAGATACCGGCGGCGCGATCAAGGGCGCGAACCGTTTCGACACATTCTGGGGCGCGGGCGCTGATGCGCGCACGACCGCTGGCGGGATGAGCGCGCGCGGCGAAGCTGTGCTGTTTCTGCCCAAGAGCAGCGTCGACCGCCTCGACCCATAATGGTGCAGCGCGCTGCCAGTGTTCCGCGCGGCCTGTCCGAGGAAGAGGCGCAGGCTTGGGCAGACTTGGCCCAAAGCGTGACCCCGTTCGAAGGGCGCAGCATACCCCAAAAGGCTCCTGATCTGGCTGCCAAGGGGGCGTCTGATCGCGCCAAGAACCGTCCAAAAGTGCCTCCAGAGATAACCCCTAGATACCTTGAGACGCCCCCTAGACCTGCTGCCGAAACGCTAGATAGGCCGCGCCAAGAGGGTCTTGACGGAAGTTGGGAGAAGAAACTTCGCAGCGGCAATCTGGCGCCGGATGTGACGCTCGATCTGCATGGCCATAATCTTGATAGTGCGTACCACCGGCTCGATGCCGGGCTTGCCCAAGCGGTGATGATGGGCGCGCGGGTGGTGTTGTTGATCGCGGGCAAATCGCGACCTGTCGATCCGGCTGATCGCGGGCAAAGGCGCGGGGCAATCCGGGCCAAAGTGCTCGACTGGCTGGCGGCTGGCCCACATGCCTCCAACATCGCTGCCATCAGAAAAGCGCACCGACGCCACGGGGGCGAGGGCGCGCTCTATCTGGTCCTCAAGCGGCGGCGCTAGGATCAATACAGCAGCCAGACATTCATCAAGCGGCCGGGCAGCGCCATGCTGACGATTCCGGGGATCATCAGCGCGCCGAGGTAAAGCCCGAGGATCTCTTTCTTGTGGCCTTTCATATCGCCTGCCCGCGCTGTCGCGATCAAGCGGTAGGACGCCCAAAAAGTCATCGGCACAAAGATATGAATGAAGCTGAAGCTGCCGCTGGTCTGGATAAAGATCGCAGCCGTCGCCGTCGTCACCATCAAAGCGACCCAGATTTTGCCGAGCATTTTGTGGCGCGGCGTTCCTTTGGGGGCGAGCAGCAGAAAGCCGCCAAGCGGAATGGCAGGCAGCACGGTGGCGACATGAATGATGATCGCCAGCTCGCGCATGCCGGGGTGGTCAGGCGCGATGCCGGTTAGCCCGCGAAACACTGCATAAAATACGGTCAGCGTCATAGTCGTCGCCGCGAACGCGATGACTGTGCGCATCGCGGGGCTCAGGTCGAAAGCAGGTTTGGCTGATGAAGCGGCGAGGAAGCGGGGTAGGGTCAGCGATGTTATGGTCTGGCCTTTCGTGCTTGATTGCGTTGAGACACACAATGCCGCCTGCCCATTCGCCCGCAATCGCCCCTGCGCTGGTTGCACCCCGCCTTCGTGAAATGCGCGCATTGCCGCCCTTGTGCCACTTTACGAAGCGCGAATGGGACGCCACATTGCGCCCCAGATGAGCGAAATGGCAGCCCCACCCAAGCGCCTGGCAGCGCGGCGTATTGTGATCGACCTTTCGATCATGATCGTGATCGGCGTGGTGCTGGCGCTGATCGGACCATTTGGCAGTTTCGAGCTGCCCTTGGCCCAACGGTTGGTGAATTGGGTCGGCTTCGCGCTGATCGGATATGCGATCTATGCACCGATGAGCTTTCTGGTCGGCTGGGGTCAAAGAGCGCTTGATCTGCCTGCGTGGCTGTTATGGTTCTTTGCCGTCCTGATCGCGACATTCCCCATGACTGCGGTGGTTTGGACAATGGGCTTTTGGGGCCGCGAATTTCAATGGCCCAGCCTTGAGGAAGGGTTCGTCTCTTACCTCTATGTGCTGGTTATCGGCGGGGGGATATCGGCGCTGTTCTTTGCCTTGAGTATGCGCGGCGGAGAGCAGGCGCAGGTTCCCGCTGGCAAGGCCGAGGCACCCAATGATGAAACGCCGCCTGCCGCATCTCAGCCGAGCGCGTCCAAATTTCTCGACCGGCTTCCGCCTTCCCTGGGCAGCGATTTGATCGCGCTGGAGATGGAGGATCACTATGTGCGCGCTCACACGGCCTTGGGCAGCGAGATGGTGCTGATGCGGCTGCGCGATGCAATGGAAGAGCTGGACGGTTTGGATGGTCTGCCAACCCATCGCAGTTGGTGGGTGGCGCGCGGCGCGGTCGAGGATGTGAAGCGCGAGGGGCGCAATGTGAAGCTGGTGCTGGCGCGCGGGATCGAAGCGCCTGTCAGCCGTGCGAATGTCAGCGTGCTGAAGGATGCAGGCTGGATCTGAAGCTCTAGAAGCGGCGTTGAAGCGCGTTCTTCACCGTCACCATCCCTGCACCGGTTGCTGCGAAAAACACTGCCAAAAGCACATTGCTCAGCAAAAACATCGGCCATCCCAGCTCTGGAAGATCAGTGAAGAAGTAAGGGTAGAAGCCCGTCATCTGGCCCAGCACAAGCGCGAAAGCGCCATAGGTCAGCGGCGGGACCATCACCATTGGGATCAGCGCTTTGGTCGATGGCGCTTTGGGCGTGAAAACCAGCCACCATGCGATTGCGGCGAGGGGCACAATCGTGTGGTGGAACTGGTTGGTGATCCGATCAAAACCTTGCGGGTGATGGATGCCTGACAGAAGCGCCCAATAAATACCGCCAATGATCGCCAGCGCAGTTGCAAGCGCGGCCATCACTGCGTGTGAAGGCGTTTTGCCCAGCGCAATCATCGCCATAATCACCGCCGCGCCGACATTGCCCCAAATGGTGAAGAAGCGCAGCATTCCGGCCAAATTTTCAAGATAACTTCCTTCGCCCAGCATGGGTTGCACGCCCAGCGCGGCAAAGGCGATCAGCGCGATTGCGCCGGCCCAAAGCCGCGGCTTAGCTGAATAATGGATGGGTGTTTGGCCTTGGGCATTCATGGCGCGCGCTCTTGCCCAATTTGCACTGGCTTGTCCAAGAAAAAGGCCTCCAACATTGCTGTCGGAGGCCTTCCTTGCGACCCTGGGGGCCTTTGCTGCTAAGGG
>CALLIO010000030.1 GCA_938009055.1 uncultured Altererythrobacter sp. | reverse complement strand
AAGTGCTGGGCCCATTGCGTATCGCTTAGCCCATCAAGCCCGACAGCCTTTGCCCAGCGATCATTGCGAAACCGCAGCTGTGTTTCAGGAAAGTTTGCGGGCGCGACTTCATCGCCAAGCCAATCAGCAATTTTCGCAATTTGTGGATCGGGGGCATAGGCGCTGGCTTGAGGATCAGAAGGCATGCCCCAAGCTTTGCAACCAATAGGATGCTTGCGCAAGCGCGGCTGGCAAGTCATGGAGCGCAAGCGGGTGGAAAAGCACTTTGGGCGCGAAACGGCACGGAGCACAGCCTTAGCCAATGGCAAAATTATACGAGCATCGTTTTTGGACTTCAGCCGATGGTCTGGAATTGCACTATCGCGACTATGCGGGGCCTGAGGGCGGCGACAAAGCGCCTGTCATCTGCCTGCACGGGCTAACCCGCAATGCCCGCGATTTTGCTGGGCTAGCAGCGCATATCGCAAAGAGCCGCCGCGTTTTGGTGCCAGAGATGCGCGGGCGCGGGCGCAGCGAATATGCTAAGGATACCTCCAGCTATTCGCCGCTCATCTATGTTGCCGATGTAAAGCGGCTGCTTGAGGAGCAAAATATCAGCCATGTGGTTTCCATCGGCACGTCGATGGGCGGGCTTATGACGATGATGATGGCGCTGGAAAATCCCGCGCTTTTCGCAGGCGTTGTTATCAATGATATCGGGCCGCAAATTGATCCTGAAGGCTTATCGAGGATTGGCAGCTATGTCGGGCAAGGGGGTAGCTATCCCTCGTGGATGCATGCTGCCCGCGCGCTGAGATCGGTGCATGGCGGCGCCTTTCCCGACTATGATCTCGACCAATGGTTAGAGATGGCAAAACGCACGCTGATCGTGGGGCAAAACGGGCGGATCAGCTATGACTATGACATGGGAATTGCCGATCCGTTCAAACAGCCCGGCAATGCCGCGCCGCCAGACCTTTGGCCAGCGTTTGCAGCGCTGAAGGACGTGCCGATGGTCTTGGTGCGCGGCGAGCTAAGCGATCTGTTGTCGCTAGAAACCGCTGCGAAAATGCAGGCTGAGCATTCCGATCTCACCCTTGCGACAGTGCCGCGGATTGGCCATGCGCCGATGCTGGATGAGGCAGAGGCGATGGACGCGATTGCCGCCTTGCTGGAGCGCGTATGATGGCCAAAAAGACACTCGACAAGCCGCATATCCTGCACCTTCATTCCAGCTTTTCGCCGGGCGGCAAGGAAGTGCGGACGGCCCAATTGATGAACGCATTCGGGCCCAAGGTCCAACATAGCGTGGTGTCGGGAATGCCCGGTGAAATGGGCGCATCCAAGCTCATCAAGACAAGCATTCCGGTGCGCTATCCAACCGACTTTCCTGCGCTTCAGGGCAAACCATTGCCCGGCAGGCTGATGAAAATTGCCGAAGCGATGAAGCCCTATGACCTCGTCCTCACTTACAATTGGGGCGCGATGGACGCGGTGATGGCGCATACGATGATGACGCAAATCCAAGATCTGCCGCCGCTTATCCATCACGAGGATGGCTTTAACGAGGATGAGGCCAAGCAGCTCAAATGGGGCCGCAATTGGTATCGCCGGATTGCCTTGGGCAAATCATCTGGCCTCGTGGTGCCTTCCGAGAGATTAGAGGAAATTGCGCTGACCACATGGATGCAGCCGATGGGGCGGGTAAAGCGGTTCCCCAATGGCATCAAGACAGGCCTTTACGAAGGTAAGCCCAAGCCGGATACTTTGCGAGTGGTCAAACATACGGGCGAGCGTTGGCTGGGCACGTTGGCAGGGCTGCGGCCGGTCAAGCAATTGCCGATGCTGGTGCGCGCCTTTGCGAAAATGCCCGACAATTGGCAGCTCGTCATCTTGGGCGAGGGGCCGGAGAAAGAGGTTATCCAAGAGGAAGCGCTCTCGCTCGATATCAGCCACCGCGTCCATTTGCCTGGGCACGTCGCCGATCCTGCGAAAGTGATCGGCCTGTTCGATCTCTTCGCACTTTCGTCCAAGAGCGAGCAATTTCCGATCTCTGTACTTGAGGCGATGGCCGCTGGCCTTGCCGTTGCCTCGCCCGATGTCGGCGATGTTGCGACAATGGTGGCAGAAGTGAACCGCGACTTCATCACGCCTGTTGGTGACGAGGATGCGCTGGCCAATGCGCTTACTACTCTGGCTCGTGATACCGAAATGCGCGAAGGCATAGGCGCTGCGAACAGGTTGAAAGCAAAGGCAGAATTTGACGAAAGCGTGATGGTTGACCGTTACCGCCGGCTCTATGCCAGCGCGATGGGCCGCGAGATTTAGCCGCTGGCAGGGCACAAGCGCGCTTAACCCAAGGTTCAACTCGTGGGGGACAGGGTTGCACCGTATTGATACGCGCCATTGCGGTTGCCGCTTAGCCCCCCTAAAAGCGGCGCGATTTTGGTTAAATGTTGAAGAGAGAACTTTTCCGTGGCTTCGAAAAGCAGCGACAACGGCAATTCTAAAGATCAGAACGAGGGTAAGCCCAGCGCGGAAGACGAAGTCTTGATGCGCGAAATCGACGAGGCCGTGCGCCAAGGCGAGATGAGTGATTTCTTTGAACGCTACGGGCGCCCCTTATTGGTGTTGGTCGTGGGCGGATTGCTCGCGTTTGGCGGGTATCTGTTCTGGGACAGCCGCAGCGAAGCGGCGATGGAAAAAAGCTCAGAAGATTTGGTTGCTGCGCTCGATCAAGTGAAGGCAAGCAATCTGGATAGCGCTGACACAGCCGCCGCTGCGCTGGCTGATGGTGATGCAGCCGGTCCTGCCGCTGCGGCCAAGATGCTGCGCGCGGGGATCGCGCTTGAAAAGGACAACGCAGCCGATGCTGCCGCTCTGTTTGGCGAAGTGGCTGACGATGCTGATGCGCCGCCCGCCTTGCGCGATCTGGCGAAGATCCGCAGCATTACCGCGACATTTGACGAGCGAGACCCTGCTGAAGTGATCACTGAATTGTCGGAACTGGCCGTGCCGGGCAATCCGTGGTTCGGCAGCGCGGGCGAGCTGGTGGCGATGGCGCATCTCGAAGCGGGCGACAATGCCAAGGCGGGTACGATGTTTGCCGAGATTGCCAAGTCTGAAGATGTGCCCGAAAGCTTGCGTTCGCGCGCAAGGCAGATGGCGGGCTTGCTGGGCGTGGATGCGATTGAAGATGTCGATGAATTGCTTGAAGAACAAGGCATTCCAACGGCAAGCGAAGAAGATGAATCAGCGGGGGCTGACGCGCCAGAATAGGCGCTTGGAGTGGATCTGAATATGACTTTTGAGACAACAAAATTCCTCGCGCGGGCCTGCACGGCAGGCGCGCTTGCCGCTGTGCTTACAGGCTGTGCTGGCGGGCTTTTCGGCGGTGGCGGTGACGATAAAAAAACCACGCCGACAATTGGCGAGCGTGTTCCGGTTCTATCGCGGATCGAAAGCGGCGCAAAAGTTGATCCGACCTTGTCCGGCGTTTCGGTGATCTTGCCTCCGGCGGCTCCCAATGCCGCATGGGCACAGGCGGGCGGTTCTGCGAGCAAATCTTATGGGCACCTTTCCTTGGCTGAAACGCCTTCGCGGGTGTGGACAGCTTCGATCGCCGGTTCGAGCAACCAGCGGCGTCTCGCCGCTGCGCCTGTTGTGGGCGGGGGCAAGCTGATTGCGGTCGACACAAACGGTGTCGTGAACGCTTTTGATGCGAAGACGGGCGCGCGCGCTTGGTCTTACAAGATGGATGTCGACAGCAGCATTGAAAGCTCTGCTTTCGGCGGCGGCGCCAGCATCAATGGCGCGCGAGTTTTTGCCACCAATGGCGTGGGCGAAGTTGTGGCGCTCAATGCAGAGGATGGCTCAGAAGTTTGGAAAGCCAAACCAGCCGGGCCATTGCGCGGATCGCCGACAATTGCCTTTGGTCAAGTCTATGTGATGACGCAGGACAACCAGATTTTTGCTCTCGATGCCAACACTGGCGCAGCGGTGTGGAACGAAGGCGGTTCTTCGACACAGGCGGGCGTCTTTGGCGTTGCAGCACCGGCGGCGGGGCAAGGCACGGTGATCGCGGGATATTCCAGCGGCGAGCTGAACGCGCACCGCTATGAAAATGGCCGCACGCTATGGGCCGATGCGCTCGCGCTCACCTCGATCTCGACACAGGTGGGCACGCTGACGGATATTGATGCCGATCCGATCATCGATTCGGGCCGCGTTTATGCGCTGGGTCAGGGCGGCCGGATGGCAGCTTACGAGTTGGTGACAGGCCAGCGGATCTGGGAGCTCAACCTTGCGGGTATCTCGACCCCGGCGATTGCGGGCGAGTGGATATTCACGCTCACCGATGATGCGCGGTTGCTTGCGATTGCGCGTTCGACCGGCAAAGTGCGCTGGATTACCCAGCTTCAGCAATGGCGCGACGAAAAGGACAAGGAAGGCCCAATTTTCTGGACCGGCCCTGTGCTTGCAGGCGGGCAATTGTGGGTCGCAAGCTCCGAAGGCTATCTCTACAAAGTCAGCACGGGCGAGGGTTCTGCGGCGCAATTCAGCGATCTGGATCAGGCGGTTAGCCTGCCGCCGATTGTCGCCGACAATATGCTCTACGTCCTCGATGATAGCGGGCGGATAAGCGCTTACCGCTAAACATTGGCAGCCAGCGCGGCGTTAATTTGTCGCGCGGGCCGCGTCCCAAACCGAGCCGCCCGGGGTTAACGGGCGTGTTTTCTTGCCACTTTCGGCCATGTCTTACCGCTGTTTTAACCCTTTTGCGGATAGAGCTCGGCCCGAAATGGAAAAACCTGCGCATCAAAAAGGCTCTGCGAAGCCAGCCATGCCAAAAAGCGACGTTTCTGCAGGCGTAGGCCTTGCCGGACTGCTGGGGCTCGTCTTCTGGCTGCTATTTTGCCGGACCTACCCAATTACTGCGGAATTCTTCGACATTCCTGGCCCTCGCGAGCGATTGTCTGGCCCCTATGCTGCCTTGGCGGCATTGTTGTTTTCAGCAGGGCCAATGGCGATCTGGTCACTGCTGGTCGACAAAGTGCATTTGCGCCCATCCACCGGTATCGATTGGAAGCGCGTGCGCCCATTGAGCGCAGTGTCAGAAGTGTCGATCACCAAAATCGCGGGTCTGTGGGCGACTTGGGCGATTATCGCCGGCCTTTATTGCCTCGCGCGGTGGTATTGGAACGGCCAATATCTGTTCGCAATCGACGTGCTGAAATTCGCCATCCTGCCGATGGTCGTGCTTTCGGTTCCCTATGTTCTGTGGCTCGACAAGCGCATGGTCGAACCGCGCGATCATGCATGGCATTTTGGCGCGATGCTGATCGGGCGCGAGGCGTGGGATCCAGAGGAAGTCAAAAAGCATTGGCGCGCATGGATCATCAAAGCCTTTTTCGGCGCCTTTATGATTTCGATCCTGCCACCGGGCTGGTCAGAGCTGGTGCTCGCCAATCCGAGTGAGCTTGTCTCTGATCCGGTGCGGATCGGCTTGTTGCTGATTACGGCGCTGTTTGTGATCGATGTGCAGATCGGAACGGTTGGATATCTCTTTACCCTGCGCCCGCTCGACGCACATATCCGCAGCGGCAATCCCTTTCTTGGCGGCTGGCTGGCGGCGCTCATTTGTTACCCGCCCTTTGTCTGGGGCGTGATCGGTAACGGCCAAGTGCTCAGCTATGAGCACAATGTCGCGGGCTGGGGCCATTGGTTTGGCGGCAATCCCACCATGCTGTGGGTTTGGGCAGCCTGGCTGATTTTCCTCACCGCGATCTATGCGTGGGCAACGGTCGCCTTTGGCATTCGCTTCTCAAACCTTACCTATCGCGGAGTGCTCACAAACGGGCCATACCGCTACACGCGCCATCCTGCCTATTTGTCGAAGAACCTGTTTTGGTGGTGTTCGGTTATGCCTTTCCTCGTCACCAATGGTTCGCCTACCGATGCGATCCGAAACGCCTTCTTTCTTTTGTGCGTCAATGGCATCTACTATTGGCGTGCCAAGACAGAAGAAGCGCATTTGCTGGCCGAAGATCCCAAATACGGCGAGTATCACGCATGGATGAGCGAGCACGGTTTGATTACCTCGCGCCTCACCAAAATCACCCGCGCAATTAAGCGCCGGCGCGGCCCAGATGCAGCCGTGCAGCCTGTTCAGGAACCAGCGGAATAGGCTTTCGTAACGACTGAAGAGCCTAGCGAATGAACGGGTCCGCGAAACGCGCATCCGCCGCCAGCGTGTCATCGGTTAGCGTCAGCATGAAATCGACCAGCGCCTGCTTGTCATCATCTGACAGATTGAGTTGCTGCGGATTGCCATTTTGCTGCAAGCGATTGTCCAGCGCTGGGCCATCTTGAATGCCATTGTCGTAATGTTCGACCACTTGCAGCAGAGAGGTGAAGCGCCCGTCATGCATAAAGAACTGCGATTGGCCAACATTCTTGAGCGAGGGCGATTTGAAAATCGTCGTCTCGCCCGCATCCAGCCCGTTTGAATCGCTGTTGCCAGTTAGCGCAAAGGTCGGTGCCTCGTGACAGCGCTCGCAGCCCGCGCCGCCATTGTTCGGATTGGTCATGAACAATTCGCGTCCACGCTGCTCGCTCGCACTAAAGCCAGGCAATGTCGCATTGAGATTGCGATTGTTCGCACCGGCGTTGAACACTTGCGCATAGGCACGGTCCCAGCGGCTGTCGGAGCTAATCATTGCGCGCTGGAAATGGGCGAGCGCGCGCTGCATTCGCGCTGCAGTAATTGCATCATCGCCGAACACAAACTCAAACAAAGCGGGATAATATTCCAGCCCATCCATCTTGGTGATGAGGGCGCCAAGCCCGCCATTATCCGACCAGCCCATTTCGGTCGCATCGAGGATCGGCTGCGTCGCCTGATCCTCCAGATCATCAGCACGGCGATCCCAGAACATCTCGTCGCCTTCGAAATAGCGCACATTGCCCAGCCGCATTGCGTGCGCGCCGGTCAGCCCGCCGTTAAAGCCAGTGGAAAGGCGCTCGTCATCGTCAAAGCCAAGACCCTGTTTGTGGCAGCTGGCGCAGCTTGTCGTGTCGTTGACGCTCAGCGATGTGTCATAGAACAGCACCCGGCCAAGCGTCGCCAATGCATCATTGACGGGATCATTCACGGGCGTGTTGTCGATCGCATCGACGGTGCCATCGTAATAGGCGGGAAGGGACGGGTTGGCGTAATTGTCCAGCGCTGCAAGATCGAGGTTGAGGAATTGCTGCACCACCTGATTGGCCGCAGCGGTCGGATCAGGTGTAGGGGTTGGGGTCGGCGTAGGGGTTGGCGTTGCCGAAACAGTGCTGGTTGAGCCTGATCCATCTCCTCCGCCGCATCCAACCAAACCTGCGGCCAATATTGCTGCGATCGCACTGTTAGCAACCGCGCGCACCTTCAAACCCTGCATCCATAGACCCTTCAAGAATATCCAATGGATGCGGACTAAAGCGATCACAGCTTTCGCAAAGATGAATCAAAAGGGGCCGGCGCGTTTGTGCGACAAAGCGATACAAAACGGGCCGAGTTGATGCGGGTTAAACCACTTCGCCTTCGTCACTTTCAAAAGCGCGCAAGTCGCGTTCGAGCAATCCGACATCGGCAAGGGCAGCGCGCCACACTTTCATATGCGGCGTTTCGAAATGGGCGGCGAGCACTGCGCGGTTTTCCCATTTTTCAGTGACGTGAAAAACGTCTGGCTCGGTCAGATCGCGCGAATAGGTGTAGGCGATACAGCCTGTTTCCTTGCGGGTTTCGGCCATCATGGTCTTGGCCGCTGGAAGCAGCTTGTCAAACGCGCCCTCTTCAAGGCGGACTGTGCCAACTACAAGAATCAAAGCCGTTCCCTCACATCAAGGCCTGACCATCATCAGCCTGATACTTCAGCGCTTCTTCGACATTCACATCGAGACTGGCCAATGCGCCCTGGAATGCGGCCATATGCGGAGTGGCGAAATGGGCTGCCAGCGCGGCATCATCGACCCATTTCTCCACGATCAGCATTTCGGTTGGGTCAGAGATGCTTTGGGTGAAAGTGTAGGCAATGCAGCCTTCCTCTTCGCGCGAAGCTTTCTCCATCGTCGCAATCGCATCGCGCGCTGCGTCAATGGCGCCTGCGCCCACTTTTGCCTTAGCCAAAACTATCAGCATCTCTCTTCTCCCTTAAAAACTGTCTTCATAAGCGCGCGTGACATCGCCGTTCCACTCGCCATGATAGAGGTCGAGCAGGCGCTGGGCGGGAACTTTGCCGCTGGCTACAATCTCGTCGAGCGGTTCCAGAAAGCCGGTTTCATTGTCGCCAGCCTGCCCGAGGCGCGCCCGTGCGGTGAGGCCAGCGCGGGCAATTTCAAGCACTTCTTTCGCCAGATCACGCATAGTGCCGCCACGCGGCAAGGGTGCATCAAGCGCGAGCTTGGGCGCAGCGTTGCGCAATTCCTCGCGCTCTTCCATCGTCCAGTGCTTGACCCGATCCCAAGCGGCATCAAGAGCGCTTTGATCGTAAAGTAGGCCGACCCAGAATGCGGGCAGCGCGCAGATCCTGTTCCACGGACCGCCATCGGCTCCGCGCATTTCAAGGAAGCTTTTCAGGCGCACTTCTGGAAAAGCGGTGGAAAGGTGATCCCACCAGTCGGATTGGCGCGGCAATTCGCCAGGAAGAGCGGGCAATTCGCCGCGCATAAAATCGCGGAAGCTTTGTCCTGCTGCGTCAATATATTTGCCGTCACGAAAGACGAAATACATTGGCACATCGAGCATGTAATCGGCCCAGCGTTCATAGCCAAAGCCGTCTTCGAAAACGAAGGGTAGCATTCCGGTGCGATGCGGGTCAGTGTCTGACCAGATATGACTGCGGTAAGAGAGGTAGCCATTGGGCTTGCCTTCTAGGAATGGCGAGTTGGCAAACAGCGCGGTCGCCAAAGGTTGCAGCGCCAAACCAGTGCGAAACTTTTGCGCCATATCGGCTTCGGACGAGTAATCCAGATTGACCTGAATGGTGCAGGTGCGCAGCATCATATCAAGGCCCAGATTGCCGACCTTGGGCATGTGCCGCATCATAATGCCGTAGCGCCCCTTGGGCATCACCGGCAGTTCTTCGCGCGTCTTGTCGGGCCACATACCAGCGCCAAGGAAACCCACCCCGCATTTCTCGCCAATCGCCTTGACCTGCTCCAAATGGCGTCCGGTCTCGTTGCAAGTCTGATGCAGATGTTCAAGCGGCGCGCCAGACAATTCGAGTTGACCGGCAGGTTCAAGCGAAACCGTGCCCATATCGTCAGAGCGCATCGCAATGACGTTGCCGCCTTCTTCAACCGGTTCCCAGCCAAATTCGGTCAGGGCCATCAGTAGATCGCGAATGCCGCATTTCTCGTCATAAGAAGGCGCGTTGAAATCTTGCGTTTTGTAGACCAGCTTTTCATGCTCTGTCCCGATCCGCCAATCAGACTTGGGCTTCTCGCCCACCGCCATCGGCGCGATCAATTGGTCGCGGCTTTCGATCAAGGGATCGGCTTTGGAAGAGGTGTCGCGTGTGCTCATTTCAGTTGCTTTACGAAACTTAACTGCATCTGGGAAGCCCTAATCAGCATTTGACCAATCCCCTTTTGTGCCCATCCAAAGCGATATTGCCGCAATCGCAGCGGTTTCGCCGCGCAAGATACGCGGCCCAAGAGTAATCGGCGTGACCATAGGATGGGCAAGCAGCATAGCCCGTTCCTCATCGTCGAAACCGCCTTCCGGGCCGATCAGCAGCGCAGCCGGGGTTTGGGCGGCGTTGAAGGCTTTTGTGGCGGGCACAGCATCGCGGGTTTCATCGGCGAAGAACAGCGTGCGATTCTGTGGCCAATCGCGCAGCATAGCCTCCAGCTTTTGCGGGGCCTCAAGCGAGGGCAGGGCCGTGCGTGCGCATTGCTCGGCCGCCTCTATCGTAACCGTGCGTGCGCGCTCGAGATTGAGCTTATCTGCGACGCAGCGCCGGGTCAGGACAGGATGGATTGCGCCTATGCCCAGCTCGGTTGATTTCTCCAGCACGAGGTCAAAGCGGTCTTTCTTGAGCAATGCTGGGCATAGCCACAGATCGGGCACATCCTCGCGCGGGCGCAGATTTTCGCGCGGTTCCAGAACCACTTCGCGCTTGGAAACAGAAGTGACGGCGCAGGCCCATTCGCCGCTCTGATCGTCGCAAAGAATCACCGCATCACCGGCGGCCACGCGCATCACCTTGCCCAGATAGTGCGCTTGATTGCCGCTGATGGTGATCGCTGCTCCAGCCACAATTCGTGCGTCCACAAACAGGCGCGGCGCGCTTTTGGGCGGCCATGCTGGGGTCTGGGGACGCGGGTCTAAGCTCATGCCTTCCCCCTAAGCCTTGGCAGCGCTAGGGAGCAAGTATGTCTGACAATATCGTCCCCGATACGCAGCATCGCAGTCTGATCGAGCGTTTGCCGCAGCGCCCGCGCGATTTCGCGCTATTGGCGCGGTTCGACCGGCCGATCGGCTGGTGGCTGCTGTTCTGGCCGTGCCTATGGGGCGTTTGGCTGGCGGGCGATGGGTTGCAATGGCAGCTGGCATTGTGGTTGCTCCTTGGCAGCATTGCGATGCGCGGCGCGGGCTGTGTCTATAATGATATTCTCGATGCGGATATCGACGCAAAAGTCGAGCGTACTGCGCTGCGCCCCATCGCCAGCGGCAGGGTGAGCAAGAAAGCGGCGTGGATATGGCTCGTCGCGCTCTCGCTGGTGGGGTTGCTGGTGCTGCTTCAATTGAGGCAAGAGGCGCAATTGGTTGCGCTCGCCAGCCTTGCGCTGGTTGCCGCCTATCCACTGATGAAGCGGATCACCTGGTGGCCGCAAGCCTGGCTTGGAATGGTCTTCACATGGGGCATTCTGGTCGGCTGGGTGGAGCTGCGGCTGGACAATTGGGAAGTGCTCGGCGCGGCCTATGCGGGCGCGGTTTTGTGGGTGATCGGATATGATACGATCTATGCCTTGCAAGACCGCGAGGATGATGCGCTGGTCGGCATTCGCTCTTCTGCGCTTAGAATGGGTGCGAATGTGCGCGGCGGCGTTGCAGCGTTTTACGCGGGCGCTGTGGGCCTATGGGCGCTGGCGTTCTGGCTTTATCGCGCGGATTGGGTGGCGCTGCTGACGCTCATTCCAGTGGCGCTGCATCTGGCGTGGCAAGTGATGACATTGGATGCAGATGATGCCGACAATCCGCTTGCCCGTTTTCGCTCCAACCGCTGGGCTGGCGCGCTGATGGCGGCGGCGTGTTTCATCGTCGGCAATGCTTGAGGGCACGGCGTAATGTGCAATCTATACCGCATGACTAAGGGCAAGGACGAGGTCGCCGGATGGTTCGACGCGGTGGACGAAATGGGCGGGGCGAATTTTGGCGCAGAAGTCTATCCCGGCTATCCCGGTGCGGTCGTGGCAGATGGCGCAGTGCGCAGCATGAATTGGGGCTTCCCCCTCGTTCTCAAAGGGAAAAAGGGGCAGCCGCTAAAACCCAAACCGGTGAATAATGCACGCACAGACAAGCTCGATGGCTTCTTTTGGCGTGAGAGTTTTACCCAGCGTCGCTGCTTGATCCCGCTGACCGGATGGGCGGAGGCGCAAGGGGCAAAGGGCGCGATGACGCGGACATGGATATCGCTTCCCGATGCGCCGCTCTTTGCTGCTGCTGGCGTGTGGCGCAATTCAGACGAATGGGGCGATTGCTACTCCATGGTGATGACGGACAGCGCGGGCGCGCAATGCGCCGATGTGCATGCACGCATGCCGGTGATCCTTGCTCGATCCGACTACGAAACATGGGTTTCGGCAGAGGCGAGCGCGGCGATGAATTTGTGCCAAGCCTTTGCCGGCCAGCTTATTATCGATCGCACCAATGAAGGCTGGACGCGCAGTATGCCCGGCGGCGTTGGGACGGATGACGGCAAGCCGCAGGGGCAATCCCCCGATGCAGCGCAACCTTCGCTTTTTTGAGCCTTCTTAGCCGCTTTCGCAAACATCGGTTCGCGAAGGATGATCTCGTTCATGAGCGATCTCCAGCCGCAGTTTGGGCATAGCTAACCACTTCAAACTCGATCCCGTCCCAGTCGAAAAAGTAGAAACGCTTACCCGGATCATAATCATCATGGCCAAAGGGCTTGAGCCCCGCATTGGCGACGACTTTTTCCGCGGCATCCAAATCATCAACCGTGAATGCGAGGTGGTTCAATGGCTGGCCCTTGGCATAATCGCCTTTGACATGATCGCCGGTGTAAAGCGCGATATAGGATGTCTCGTCTCCAACATGGATCGTCCAGCCATGCTTCTGACTGGGGCCGCGCCAGCGTTCGTGCCAACTCAGCATCTGGATCAGCAGTTCGGCGCTGCGCTCAGGATCAGTGACCGAGATATTGGCGTGTTCCAAAGTGCCGTTTGGCATAGCTAAGCTCCTCAAATGGCTTCTCAAAATTATGCGAAAGCGGACATTTCCCGAATCGCTCTTTGACCTTTGTGCAACCTCAAGCTAACTTGAGGTCAAGCACTTTGTGGGAAAGAACATTTCCATCAGAGATAACCCCTAGATGACGCGAGATACTGCCAGATGAGCAACAGACTGAGCGCTAAAGACCTGATTTCCATCGGAGAAATGGCGAGGCGAACCGGCCTGTCTGTTTCGGCCATCCGATTCTATGAAGAGAAGGGGCTAGTGGAACCCATCCGCACCGGAGGAAACCAGCGGCGTTTCCTGCGATCAGATATCCGGCGATTGTCCTTCATCCTGATCGCGCAGCAATTGGGATTGGCTTTGGGCGAGATAGAGAGCGAAATGCGCAAGCTTCCATCAGGGCGCACTCCCAATGCGCGCGATTGGCAGAAGATTAGCCGCTCGATTCGCGGCGGGATCGAGGACAAGATTTCGCAGCTGGAGCGCACCCGCGACCGGCTCGATGGATGCATCGGATGCGGCTGTTTAAGTCTCACCCATTGCCAGCTCTACAACAAAGATGATGCGCTGGGCGAAGAAGGCTCTGGGCCGCGTAAAGTGCTGGTTTAGAACTTAATATTCTGGCCCCAATTCAGGGTCGAGATCGCGTGGCCGAGCAAAATGGGTCAGGGTTCCGACCCCGCCGCGAAGATGCGCCCAGCTATCAATCTTGCACTCAATCGTGGCGAAAGCAGCTGTTGGGAATTTGGTTGCGGCCGTATCGAACAGATCGTTTTCGCGATGCGGGGGGACCAGCTCCATCAGCACTTCGTGAAGGCCCGGATTGTGCCCTGCAACCAGCACGGCATCCGCCCCGCTTGTCCCCATATGCGCGCTCACCGTGTCGAGAATCGTCGCTGCACTGGCGAGATAGAGCTTTTCGTCAAACACCGGCTCAACGCCCAATTGGGCCACATCCAAAGTGCGCTTTACACGCTCTGCCGGGCTGGCGATCAGCGGCTGCCACTTAACCCCGTGATCGCGAATATGCTTGCCGATCAAAGCGCCGCCGCGCCGCCCGCGATCATTCAGCCCGCGGTCGAAATCGCGCTTGGCGATATCGTCCCAGTCGGATTTGGCATGTCTGAGGAGGCCCAGGATTTTCACGAGTGTGTTTGCTCTCCATTAGCAGGCTCGCTGCTTGTGCTGGCAGCTTCATCCCCATTCGAAACACCAGAAGCGACGCGATGTAAAGCCTCCTCCAATGTCAGGCGTATGACAGGGGTGCCGCTGGGGAAGGCCGTGAGCAGGCGCGAGGGGAAGGCTGAGGAGAGGACGATGAAGTGGCCAGCGTCCTCCTTGGTGCGGATCAATCGCCCGAAAGCTTGGGCTAAGCGCGCGCGGATTATCCGGTCGTCATAGGCCGAGCCGCCGGAAGAAGCGCGCCGCGCCTTGTGCAGAATATCAGGCCGCGGCCAGGGCACTTGCTCCATCACAACGCAGCGCAAGGAATGGCCCGGCACATCGACCCCGTCGCGCAGAGCATCGGTGCCCAGTAGAGAGGCGCGCGGATCATCGCGGAAGATGTCGACCAGCGTGCCGGTATCAATCGGGTCGACATGCTGGGCGTAAATCGGCAGGCCAGCGCGCGCCAGCCGGTCGGCAATGCGCCCATGCACGGCGCGCATCCGGCGGATCGCGGTAAACAGCCCAAGCACGCCGCCATCGGACGCTTCGATCAATTTGGCATAGGCGCCCGAAAGCGCGGGCAGATCGCCTTTCTTGATATCAGTCACGATCAGCACTTCGGCGCGCCCGGCATAATCAAATGGGCTTGTCGCGGCGGAAAGCTTGGGCTGAACCTCAAGATGCTGCGTGCCTGCGCGCGCAATCGCGCCCTCCCATGCGCCGCCCTGATCGGAGTAGTCGGTCAGCGTCGCACTGGTCAGCATCACGCCGTGAGCAGGCTCCAGCACGACCTTGGCAAAAGGTTTGGACGGGTCGAGCCAGCGGCGATGAATGCCAACATCAAACTCGCGCGCGTCCGAGCGTTCAACGCATAGCCAGTCGACGAATTCGGGATCGGCCGGACCGCCCAATCGTTCGAGCAAAGCCTCCCACGCGCTCAATAAATCCATGCGCCATTGCAGGGCATAGCGCGCGCCCTCGATCCGTTGGCGACCCTGTCCGTCGAGCCAGTCGGGGGGATCGGCATAGATCGCCTCTAGCCGCGTGCCGAGCTTCATCAGCGGCGTGCGGATGCTTGCGAGCGCTATTTGCGCTTCTCCTGCCGCCTCGATCAATTCACCGGGCAGGCCGGACGCTTCGGTTTCGATCCCGTAGCCTGCTTCTTGGCCCGTTTCATCGCGCGCATAAGTGCAGGCGCGGACTTGTGCGAGCAGCGCTTCGATCGGGCCGGATGGCTCCCCTTCATTCAGCCGCTGGAGCCAGCCCTCTGACGGCAAAGCATTGGCTGCTTCAACCGCATCTTCGACCGCTACGCCGCCTTCATCGTCATAGCTGGAGACATCCGCTAGCCGCGCGGAAAGCCCGCGTCTGCGCCCACGGTTCTTGCGTTCCGGCCCGATGATCCAGCGGCGCAATTCGATGGTTTCTTGGCCCGAGAGCGCGGCGGCAAAAGTGCTGTCGGCCGCTTCGAAAACATGGTGCCCCTCGTCGAAAATGATGCGGGTTGGCGTAGCGGCGTGGTCTCTTCCACGCGCGGCATTGATCATCACCAGCGCGTGATTGGCGATGACAAGATCGGCCTGCGCTGAATCGCGCGCGGCGCGTTCGATAAAGCACTTCTTGTAATGCGGGCATCCGGCATAGACGCATTCGCCGCGCTGATCGGTCAGCGCTGCGATCCCGCGCTTTCGGAACAATGTGCCGAGCCATCCCGGCAAGTCCCCGCCGATCATATCGCCATCAGCGGAGAAAGCCGCCCAGCGCCCCACCAATTGCGCCAGAATAGCGGGCCGTCCGGCGAAACCGCCTTGCAAGGCGTCCTCCAAATTGAGGAGGCAAAGGTAGTTCTCGCGCCCCTTGCGCACCACAACAGGCTTGGTCCCGTCCGCGCGTTTTGCCGGCCATGCGCGGCGGCTTTCGGAACGCAATTGGCGCTGCAAATTCTTGGTGAAGGTCGAGACCCAAACGGTCCCCTG
>CALLIO010000029.1 GCA_938009055.1 uncultured Altererythrobacter sp. | reverse complement strand
CCCAAGAAAAGGTAGAGCAAGCCCAAAAGCACTGCCAAGCTGCGTATTGCAAGTGTCATGAATGGATCCCCCAACCCTGCTGATGGGCAAGGCAATATCATTTTGCTTAAGGTCTGGCCACTTGGCGCAAAGAAAAGGCCTCCCGAGGTTTCCCTCAGAAGGCCCTTTGAATTGTCAGTGTCGCTTTTCGCTTAGAGCGTGCGATCATTCAGCGGCTGAACCGGACGCGCATTGTTGCCCATCTTTTCGTTCAATGCCGCGATTTGCTCAGCACTTGCTGTCACCGGTGTTGTCACAACATGCCAGTTCACTCCTTCGCTGCATGGCGGCGTGGTGAGTGATCCGGGGAAGTTGTAAGCGGTAAGATCGCCAGGGATCATCGCAGTGATGTCCATCTCTGCCGAAGCGCCGATATTGTCGAGCATCGCTTGGATGGCGGGGTTTGCCTCGCCTTCTTCATACATGATGCCCAGCACAGCCAGACCGCCATCGGCATTGGCGTGCACGAAATGCGCAGTCAGCGGGAATGCTTTGCCTTCGATTGTATTCTCAGACGGCGTGTGCATGTGGACTTGAAGCAAGCCATACTCATTCTCGCCCGAAGTCAGCGTGAAGCCTTCTGCGAAATCGGCTTGAATGGTCTTGCCCTTGTCTTCGATTTTCGCCTCGGTTGCGGCGTAATTGGTCGAAACAGTGATCAGATTGGCTTCGCTGGCAGCAGGAAGATCGATCGGCGATTGTTCAAGCCCGTCCTTACACGCGGCGAATTCTTCGTTGATCTCGCCCCATTTCTCAGGGCCACCTTCTTCACCATAGCCCCATTTCGGCGCATCGGTCGCTGCTTCTTCACCCTCGGCAGCAGTGTCTGCTTGCGAACAGGCCGCGAGGCTAAGCGATGCTGCGGTGGCGATAAGAAATTTGGTCGTGAACTTCATTGTGTGATTCTCCTAACAAAGTGATCCATTCGCGCTGGCGTCTTCCTAAACACGAGCCAGCAAGGCTCAGCCACTAGCGGTTTTGAGACCACATAGCGTGTGGTTAATCAACCCTTGCCCATGGGCTAGTATCGACCCGCTAAGCGCGGTAATGCGGGTGAAATAGGTGCGGGCGTATCCAGCTGCAATAGGGAGTTTGGCGGAATTGACCTTGGGAAAGCGTGTCTTGCTTATCGTGGGCGGCGGGATTGCTGCCTATAAGTCGTGCGAGCTGGTTCGCCTAATCCGCAAAGGCGGTGGCGATGTCACCTGCGTTGTGACCAATGGTGGGCAGCAATTTGTCACGCCAATGGCGCTGGCCGCGCTGAGCGAGAATGAAGTCTACACCAGCCTGTTCGACCTCAAGAACGAGGCGGAGATGGGCCATATCCAATTGAGCCGCGAGGCCGATCTGGTGGTGGCTTGCCCGGCAACCGCTGATCTGATGGCGAAAATGGCATCGGGCATTGCCGATGATCTGGCGACGACGCTGATCCTTGCAACTGACAAGCCAGTGATGGCCGTGCCCGCCATGAATGTGCGGATGTGGGAACATGCCGCGACCCAGCGCAATGTGGAATGGCTGCGCGAAGCGGGCGTTCAAGTGCTCGATCCTGATGAAGGCCCGATGGCTTGCGGCGAATTTGGCTATGGCCGCTTGCCCGAACCAGAAGTGATCTGGGCCGCAATCGCTCAGCAGCTGGGGATGGATGCCGGGCCCGTCGCAGCGAAGCCTGATCTGGCAGTCGAAGCGCTGGAGCCGGAAGAGGAAGAAGAAGCAAGGGGCGGTCTTGGCGGGCTGCTTTCTGCGATCATTCCGCGTTCGACGCCCAAACGCTCGGCTGACGATATCGAGGCTGAATTCCTCGAGGAAGGCGAAGCGCTGGAGGAGGCAGAGCTTGCTGATGTCGAGGCGCCCGAACCCGCTCCAGCACCCGAAGCTGATGCCGGACCTCTGCTTGCAACCAAGGGCAAGGCAGGCGCTGCCCCGCCAACCGATCCAGAAGCGATCAATCACGAAATGCGCGATGGCGAAGGGGAGCCTCAGCCCATCGCAGGCGATGCGCAGCCCGTCTCGATTGGCGCAGCCCCTCTGCCTGCTGCAAATGAATGGAGCGCGCTTAGCATTGATCCCGATAACCAGCCGCTGGCGGGAAAACATGTGCTGATTTCTGCTGGCCCCACATGGGAAGCGATCGATCCCGTGCGCTATATCGGCAATCGTTCCTCAGGGCGGCAGGGTTTCTCCATCGCCGCTGCTGCTGCTGCAATGGGCGCGAAAGTCACGCTGGTCGCAGGGCCCGTCTGGCTCGACACGCCGCCGGGTGTGGACCGGATCGATGTTGAGAGCGCGCAGGAAATGCAGCAGGCTGTCAAAGCCGCTCTGCCCGCAGATGTTGCTGTGATGGTGGCAGCGGTTGCAGACTGGAAGCCCAAAGAGTTTCGCACTGAAAAGATGAAGAAGCGCGGCTCTGCCCCGCCAGCTTTGATGCTGGAGGAGAACCCCGATATCCTCGCCAATCTTGCAGCGTCCGAAATGCGCCCGGCTTTGCTGGTCGGATTTGCAGCGGAGACAGAGGATGTTCTCGAGCATGCAAAAGCCAAACGCAAGCGCAAGGGCACCGATTGGATCGTCGCCAATGATGTGTCGGGCGGGCGCGGTAACAGCGTGATGGGCGGCGCGAACAATACCGTCCACATCATTTCCGAAAGTGGGGTTGAGTCGCTCGACGAGATGCCCAAACTCGATGTCGCGCTGGCATTGGCCGAGCGTATGGCAGAGGCATTGGAGGCGAAGACTTAGAGCATGGGCAATCCGGTTGGAGTGGAAGTCAAACGTCTGGCGCATGGCGAGGGGCTGGAACTGCCCCGCTATGCCACATCGGGAGCAGCAGGGATGGATATTGTCGCCGCAGAGGATGTGACAATTGCGCCGGGTGCGCGCCATGCGGTGGCAACCGGACTGGCGGTGGCAATCCCCCAAGGGTTCGAGATTCAAGTGCGTCCTCGCTCGGGTCTGGCGCTCAAGCACGGCATCACTGTGCCCAACACGCCGGGCACTATCGACAGCGATTATCGCGGCGAGCTGAAAGTGATTATGATCAATCACGGGGCTGAGGATTTTGCGATTGCACGCGGCGACCGTGTTGCGCAGCTGGTGCTCGCGCCGGTAACGCAGGCGGCATGGCTGGAAGTTGACGAGCTGGACGCGACCGAACGCGGCGCAGGCGGTTTTGGCTCAACCGGTGGCCACGAAAAGCTTGCCACCGAATGAAAAAAGGGCAGCTGCGTTTTCACGAAGCCGCCCTTTCTCTTCCGTCCAAGGAATTTTGTGCAGGCGCTTTAGTTCACGCGCCGAACCTTTGTTTCTTCTGGCTTGATTGTGATCCGCAAAGTCTCGCCCGAAGAGCTGCCTGGGAAATCTGTAAACATCGCTTCGACCAGATTGGGCACGAGGTATGGCAGGCGGTTGGAGGTTGAAAGCGCCTCGGCTTTGCCTTCGAACAAGCGTTCGCCCGTTGCCGCGCGGTCGATCTTCATATCGATCCCGCTGGTAAAGACGGTAATGCTGCGCACTTCCGGTCCGCCAAACCACGGATCATAGAAGCCATAACCCCAAATGCCGCGCGACCTGAAGCGCGAGCGATAAAAGCCGCTGCGATAGCCACGATATCCGCGATACCACGGATCATAGAAGGGATCGCGATAGCCCGTGGTGCGCAGCTTCTCACGGCCCTTGTCGACGCCATAGTCAAAGCGGACGAGCAGGCTGGCTGTTTCCGGCGAGGCAGGCGTGTAGCCAAGGCGCGCCATCTGGCTTTCGACATGGCTTGCATATTGCGCAAATTCTAGTCCGCCAGCGAGCTTGGGATCATCCGCCACAATCGCAAAGCTTTCGCCTTGCGGGGCAGGCAGTTGCGTTTGAAAGCGCGACACATCGGCTTTGAATCCTGTCGAGCAAGCCGCAAGGCTGGCGAGCAAAAGCGGGACGCTGGCTATTTTTAAGCGGCGGCCCATCTGGCTAAATTGAATTGTCATCGGTGCGATCCTTTGATTGCCCATATCTATGCATAGCTTCATGTGCGCCCTGATCCTGAAGGCTAATAGCCTATCGCACGGCCGAATACCAAAAAGGGTCTCAGCACTGTCTGTGATAGAGACAGCGTGCTGAATAGTTTTTGAACGCTAATATTGCGCGATGTTACAGGCAATTCAGATGTTTAGCTGCGGATGAGGCCCAACGCCTTATAGGTTTTAGCCAGTGTATCGCTGCCGCGTTCGCGCGCTTTGGCGGCGCCGCGCGCGAGAATTGCATCGAGCGATTCGCGGTCATCCTTTAGCTCGCGGAAACGGGCGGAGATGGGGCTGAGCGTTTCCACCAGCACTTCGCCCAGCGCCGGTTTGAACGCGCCAAAACCCTGTCCGCCGAACTCGCTGAGAACTTGGTCCACGCTTTGCCCTGTGACCGCGCCATAAATGGTGACGAGGTTCAAAGCTTCTGCGCGTTCTTCCAATCCGGCTTCTTCCGAGGGCAGGGGTTCAGGGTCGGTCTTCGCCTTCTTGACCTTTTTCATGATCGTATCGGCATCATCGGCAAGGTTGATCCGGCTCATCTCGGATGGATCCGATTTGCTCATCTTGGCGCTGCCATTGCGCAGGCTCATTATCCGCGCAGCTTCGGGCGGGACAATCGGTTCAGGCAAAGTGAAGACCGGCGCTTCTTCCGTGGCGAAGTCGCGATTGAACTTTTCTGCAATGTCGCGGGCCAGCTCCAAATGCTGTTTCTGATCGTCGCCCACCGGAACATGGGTCGCTTGGTAAAGCAGCACGTCGGCGGCTTGCAGCACGGGGTAAGTGAACAGCGCCACCGATTGCCCCTCGCGGTTTTTGCCCGCTTTGTCCTTCCACTGCGTCATCCGGTTGAGCCAACCCATCCGCGCCGTGCCTGACAATAGCCATTGCAGCTCTGCATGGGCTGGGACCTGGGCCTGGTTGAAAAGGACCGAGCGTGCTGGATCAACCCCGCACGCCACCAATGCTGCGGTCATTTCCAATGTCGAACGGCGCAAATCCTCGGGCGAATGCGGCTGCGATATTGCATGCAGATCGGCGAGGAAAAACAGGCATTCGCTGCCCTCTTCCAACTCGTCCTGCATGCGCACCCAATTGCGGATCGCGCCGAGGTAATTGCCAAGATGCAGATTGCCCGTGGGCTGGATGCCGGAGACGACTCTCATGAAGAATTCTTTCAGATTAACTTTGCAGTTTAGCTTTGCCGACGCATTAAGCGCTGGACCGTCGCTTTGTCGAGTACGCCGAGAA
>CALLIO010000028.1 GCA_938009055.1 uncultured Altererythrobacter sp. | reverse complement strand
CAGGCAAAGCGAAGAAGGCTTTGGAGGTTTCCTCTGCCCTTTCGATCAAATCTTGCGGGATGCCGTGATCTCGGATGACGGCAAAGCCGTACTCCTGAAACGAGCGGCCCAGCGCATCAGCAATGGTCTCTAGCGGCTGCGCAATCGAGACAGAGGCGATATCGGATTGGGGGACAGACATTGGGAAACCTTACTCAATAGGGAAGCAGTAGGCCCGCCAGCGCCGCGCTCATCAAATTGGCGAGACTTCCGGCAGCAAGCGCTTTCAGACCCAGTTTCGCGATGACAGGGCGCTGGTTCGGGGCCAGCCCGCCGGTCACTGCCATCTGGATTGCGATGGAGGAGAAATTGGCAAATCCGCACAGGGCAAAGGTCACAATTGCGCGGCTGCGCTCGGTCAATCCTTCCAGTGCACCAAGCTCGATAAAGGCGACAAATTCGTTGAGCACGATCTTTGTGCCGAACAAGCCGCCCGCGAGCTGCGCCTGCTCCCAATCGGGAATACCGATCAGGAACATGACAGGGGCGAAGAGATAGCCGAACAATTGCTGGAAGGAGACATCGGGATAGCCAAACCATCCGCCTACTCCGCCCAGCAATCCGTTGGCCAAGGCGACCAGCGCGACAAAGACCATCACCATTGCGCCAACGGCCACTGCCAGCTTCACGCCGGTCTGGGTGCCTTGGGCGGCTGCTTCGATCACATTGGCGGGCTTGTGGCCTTCTTCAAAAGTCTCAGACACCGTTGCGTCTGCGATGAGCTTGTCATGGGCGGCGGCCTCTTCGGGCTCATCGGGCATGATGATCTTGGCCATCAAGATGCCGCCCGGCGCTGACATAAACGCGGCCGCCAGCAGATAAGGCACCGCATCGCTGCCCAAAAATGCAGCATAAGCAGCCAGGATTGTTCCGGCGACACCGGCCATGCCCACGCACATCAATGTGAAGAGCCTGCTCGGCGGAAGCGCTGCGAGATAAGGGCGCACCACCAGCGGGCTTTCCGACTGGCCGACGAATATGTTCGCCGCACTACCCAATGCCTCGACCTTGCTGATGCCGGTAATCCATCCAATCGCACCGCCCACCCAGCGTACCAAAAGCTGCATAATCCCAAGGTGATAGAGGATCGCCACCAGCGCTGCAAAGAAGACGATCACCGGCAATGCTGCGATCAGGAATGTGTTGGCAAATGGGTTGCCATCCATCGGGCCAAACAAAGTCTCAATCCCTGCGACCGAATAGTCGAGCAAAGCGATCACGCCGTCAGAAAGAAAGCCGATCACGCTCGCACCAAAGGGGGTTCGCAGCACCAGAACCGCCATAAGCGCCTGAAGCGCGAAGGTCGCGCCCACCACGCGGAATTTGATGTTCTTCTTGCCAGAAGAAAGGAGGAAGGCGATGGCCAAAATCACCGCAATCCCGGCAAGGCTCATAAGAAATGGTGGCATGGATTCCCCGCGTCGCTTTGTATTCAGGCTTGGCCGGGAATCATCCCCGCGCCCGTCTTGCCCTTGGGTCTCGCCTTTTGCGGCGCTTCAGTCAAATGCCCACAGGCTTTTGTATACGGCATGCCGCAGCGCTTTTCTTTTGTGTCCACTCGCCATAGGCTTCAAGCATGAGCGCACAATCACCCAGTTTCGAACCCTCCAAAAACGTCGCTAACATGCCCTTGGGCCTGTTCGTCTATCTAATGCTGTACGGCGGGATGACCGTTTTGGCGGGCGTGTTGGCCTACAAGCAAGTGCAATTGGTGCCGAGCGATCTGGCTGTGGAATCGGGTATTTTTGCGTTCCTAATACTCGTTGTGATCTCCTCTACAGTTTCGCAGCTTTATGGACAGAAACTGGCCACTCGGATCGTCTGGCTTGGGTTTATCCCGCTGCTGATTTCAAGCCTGCTGATGCAATTGGTTTTGAACCTTCCTGGCTCAACCGAGATGCTGGAGTTTCGCGCCGATGATCTGGCCGCATTTGAGCGGGTGCATAACACCGTTTGGCGCGTTTGGGCGGCTGGTCCGGCGGCCTACATCGTATCGCTGCTACTCAATATCTGGATATTCTCCAAGCTGGCAGGATCGGGCAAAGGCGGCACATTTGGCCTGATGCTGCGCGGGGCCATAGCCTCTGCGCTTAGCCAAGCGGTCGATTCCGTCATCTTCATCACGCTTGCTTTTTATGGCGAGTTTGAGATCACCAATCTGCTGATCGGACAAGTTCTGGCCAAGGTCACGCTCAGCTTTGTGCTTGTGCCCTTTTTGATTACCGGCGGAGTGAAACTGGCTCAATGGCTGGATGCGAAGAGCACAGCTTAACCGCATCTCGGCTGATCTCTTGAGGTCTAGGGGTTATCTCCGTTTATCTCTAACGCCTGCAAAACGGCCTAGAAACGGGTGTTTACGCGCAGCCTAGCGGCTTAGCGCCCGCACAAATGCGCCAAACATGGTTAACCAAATCCAAGCGCCGACCTGACCGAAAATTAACTCCGTCTGCCTATAGGCTTGCTCTCAATTCGGGCGCGTCTTTCCCTTTTGGCCGCGCTCTTGGGGTAAACTTAAACGACACGATGGCCGGCCTGATCCCCGCCCCTCGTCGGAGCGAAGACAATGGAACTCAACAGGCGGAAATTTCTCGCCTCTGGCGGTGCTGCCGTCACTTTGGCTGGTTTGTCAGCCGGTTGCAGCACAGCCCGGTTTGGCAGCGATGCGTCCTATCTGACGCAGGTGCTCGCCCCCACAAATTACACCAACACCGTCTTCCATTGGGTCGACGTGGCGCTTCAGCAGACGCGCGATCAACGCGTGCCGCCGCCGCGCGCTGCCTACAATTACGCAGGGCCTATGCTGGCCGGTTTCCTCGCCGCCAATGGCGTGCTTCGGCGCTATCACGAGCCCTATGGCATCGGCGCTGCACCCGCCGGAGCTGACCCGGAAGTCGCCTATGGCGTCGCTTTCGCCACCGTTGCAGCGCAATGTTTCGGCCAGCCTTTTGTGCTCGAGCGGATGCAGTTCAAAAACCGTTTTGCCGATGGCGAGGCGAAGTCGCTTGGCACAGAATGGGGCCGCAAAGTTGGCATGTTCGTCAACAAATGGCGCACCAATGACGGCGCTGAGCCGAACAAGATCAATTTCTATCACGGGCGTTATCCGCGCCGCAAAGATGCGCTCAACTGGAATCCGACCGGCGCGACCTATGGCGACAGCATGGGCCCGCGCGTTGGCCATTATGACCGCGGCCTGTTCCCCGGTCTCGGCAAGGTTGAGCCATGGACGATGACCCATTCGGAGCAATTCCAGCCGGGCGAATTCTACGATCCGGCAAGCCCCGAATTTGCCAAACAATACGAATATGTCCGCAAGATCGGCTGCGTTGATTCCATGATCCGCACCGAGGATGAGGCAGAGATCGCGGTGTTTTGGGAAGATGGCCCATGGGGCATCACCCCGCCCGGTCACTTCCTCTATATCGCTGCCCAAGTCATGCAGGATCGCGGATTCGATTTCCTCGAGCTGGCACGCGCTTTCGCGCTGCTTGGCATGACCCAGGGTGATGCGGCCATCAACGCATGGAATTGCAAATATCAGTATGACATTTTGCGCCCCGAAACGGCGATCCGTTACCGTGCGGGCGATTTTGGCAATGCAGGCATCAATCAGGAAAAGGGTTGGAAGAGCTACATCCCCACCCCCAATTTCCCGGCCTATACATCGGGCCATTCGACCTTTGGCGCGGCTGGTGCAGAGCTAACCGCGCTGTTGATCGGCACGGACAAAGTCACTTTCGATCACACCTCGCCCGACCTCAACGGCTTCCCGCAATTGGAAGGCAAGCGCCGCCGCTGGACTTCGCTTTCTGAGGCCGCTGAAGAAAACGGCATGAGCCGCCTTTACGGCGGCGTGCATTGGGAACTGGACCACACAGCCGCAATGGATGCTGGCCGCTCAATCGCTCGCCAAGCGCATCAGCGCTGGTTCCAGCCGAAGGTTTGATCATGACATTTGCAACCACACAAAGCCGCGCTCTTGCGGCATCTGTCAGCATCGCTGTTCTTGCATTGGCAGCGCCTGTCGCCGCGCAAGATGTCGCGATCAGCAGCGAACGTCTTGCCAATCTGGAGGAGCCGCTCGCCACCGAAGTCGGCGATATCACCATCGAGTTCACCGGATTGATCGATGCCCGCGTCGATTATGATTTCGAAGAGGGCGTGAACAATCTGGTTGAAGGTGATGACGGGATCAATCCGGGCATCATCGGCAATTTCGAATTCAATGCTTCGACCCAATTGGGCAATAGATGGAATGTGGGCGTTGCCTATTTCGGCCAGTACGAGCGCGACGAGCTATCGGGCGGCGATTATACCGACCGCGTGGCGGGCTTTGTCCAAAGCTCATATGGCACGGTTCTGGGCGGCGAGGTTATGGACATCGTGCGCGAGGAAACCCGCCGCGTGCGCGGGATCGGCAATGCCAACCTTGCCTTTGACGATGCGCTGGGTGCCACGCGCGGATGGGGCGGCGGATATGTCGGCCAGTTCGGCCCTTCCCGCTTTAGCGCAGTGGTGGATGAGCACGGACAATATGATCTGGGCTTTGTCTATCAGCGCCCATCGGGCAATGCCGGCTATCGCTATGGCGTGCGCTTTACCGATGCCAGCTTTGTCGCCGCTGACGGTCTCACCGAATTTGAAACCAATGCGCTGATGGGCACGATCGAATATCTCTATTCGCGCAGTGTCTATAATGTCGGCGCGGGTGCAGAATTGATGGAAGCAGGGCCGGTCAACGCAGAACGCTGGTTCGCCTCTGCCGGATGGCAGCGCCAATGGGGCGCGGTCACCACCTCTGTCGAAGGGCACTATGGCCAAATCGAAGGCCAGCCGGAAAAATCGGCTGCATTCGGTCTCGACTATGGCTTTGCACGCGGCCTCTCACTCAATCTGGGCGTGAACCACCGCGACGGGCAAGTTGTAGTCGACGGGATCACCATCCTCGACGAGAATGAGACAACCGCGACCGGCTCCTTGCGCTTCGGCTTTTAGATGTTTTGACCTGTTGTCTCTCGCGCTCGCCAAGCTAGGGTAAGCGCAAAGGGAGACAATCATGCCAATCACATTTTACGACTGTATCACTGCGCCCAGTCCGCGCCGCGCGCGCATCATTCTGGCGGAGAAGAATGTGCCGCATGAGGTTGTGCAGATCGACATGCTCAAAAACGAGCAGCGCAGCGAGGAATATCGCAAGGTCAATCCGGGTCAGACGATCCCTGCGCTCAAGCTGGAGGATGGCACGGTGCTCACCGATAATGCGGGCATCGCAGCCTATCTGGAGGCGGAATATCCAGAGCCGCCGATGCTGGGCACGACCGCGCTTGAAAAGGCCGAGGTGGCGACATGGCAATGGCGGATTGAGAACGGGCTCGGCATGTCCGTGGCCAACGCTTTTCGCAATGCTCATCCGATGATGAAAGGTCGCGCGCTGCCTGGCCCCCACGACTACGAACAGATCCCCGAATTGGCCGAACGCGGCAAGGCGCAGATCGAGCATTTCTTAAAAGGCTTCGACAAGCATATGTCTGGCCGCGCTTTTGTGGCGGGCGAGCGTTTCAGCGTCGCTGATGTGACAGCGGTGTGCTTTCTTGACTTTATGCGGGTGACGGGGCGCAAGCTGGACGAGAACACGCCCAATATCATCGCCTATCGCGAGCGTATGGGCGAGCGGCCCAGCGTAAACCCATAAGCGGTTACCAGCCCTCGCCCAGCATCCTTCGGGTCTTCATAATCCGTTTGCCGCGCGCATCGACCAGACGGAACGCCTTGAACACAGGGAAACCGGGATCGGTGCGCCCTTCATGGCCGAGCATATAGAGCTGCTCGTAAAACCAGTAGATTGCGGCAAACCCGTCCATCGCCTTGGTCATTTGGAAGCGGCGCAGGAAGCCCAACCAATCGGGGATGAGGCCCAGTTTATCTTCATAGCGGGGCAGCTCGCTGCGCCCTTCAAGCAGATGTTTGGGCGCATCGGGCATCACGCACATCGGGCGGCCCAATCCGATCACATCCGCCGCGCCAATTTCCAGCGCTTGCTCCATCGCAGCGCGCGTCCGAAACCCGCCTGTGACCATGAGCGGCACATTGGTTTGCGCCTGCATCGCCTTAGCGAAATCAACGAAATAGGCCTCGCGCGCAGCGGTGGACGGCGCGACATTTTGCGCCTCTTCTTCTTCCATACCCTCAGCCGCCATCATCTTGGGCTGTTCATAGCTGCCGCCCGAAATCTCGATCAGATCAACGCTCGCTTCTTCCAGCCACTGGACGACTTGCAGACTGTCTTCAAAGGCAAAGCCGCCTTTCTGAAAATCAGCGCTGTTCAGTTTGACGCAGATCGGGAATTTCTTGCCCACCGCCTTGCGCATGGCGCGCACGGTATCGAGCAGGAAACGTGCGCGGTTTTCTAAGCTGCCGCCATATTCATCGGTCCGAAGGTTTGAGCGCGGCGAGAGGAATTGCGACATCAAATAGCCATGTGCCGCGTGGATCTGGACGCCGGTAAATCCGGCCTGCTTGCACGCTTTGGAAGCGGCCGCAAAGCGCTGAACCAGTTCGGCAATCTGTTCCGCAGTCAAAGGTGTGGGCTTGCCAAATTGCCCGCCCGGCAAGGCCAATGTGACATCAGAGGCTGACTTTGGATTGGGGTTCACCAGCTTTTGCGTCTGGCGCCCTCCGTGGCTCAGCTGCGCCCAGAAATGATTGCCGCCGCGCGTTGCCGCCTTGGCCCAATTGGCCAGCCGCGCTGCCATATCGCGATCCGGCTCGCCTTCGATAATGACATTGCCGGGCCGCTC
>CALLIO010000027.1 GCA_938009055.1 uncultured Altererythrobacter sp. | reverse complement strand
CCTGAAGCGGCGATCGCGCAGACCGCAGCGCCGAATGTGGCAGCCTCTGAGCCAAACGAGGCGCTGCAAGGCGTGGGCTCTGCGATTGAGCGGGCTTTGGGCGGCGAAAGTGCCGAGGAATCCACGCCGCTTTCCTTCTCGCTCCAATTGCTGCTGGTGATGAGCCTGCTCACCGTCCTGCCCGGACTGGTGTTGATGATGACGAGCTTTACCCGCATCCTGATTGTGCTGGCCATTTTGCGCCAAGCGCTGGGACTTCAGCAAAGCCCGCCCAATCAAGTGTTGGCGGGATTGGCGCTGTTTCTCTCGCTCTTCGTGATGGCACCCACTTTGAGCGTCGTGAATGATCTGGCGATTGTGCCCTATTCGGCTGGCACCATCACAGCCGATCAGGCGATCCTTGCTGCAAGCGAACCTTTTCGCGAATTTATGCTGCGCCAAACGCGCGAGGCGAACCTTACAATGTTTGCCGATATCGCAGGCGTGCGCAGCTTTGCCTCCCCAGCTGACATACCCTTCTCGGTCCTTATGCCTGCCTTCCTAACCAGCGAGTTGGAAACAGCGTTTCAGATTGGCTTCATGCTGTTCCTGCCGTTTCTGGTGATCGATCTGGTGACCGCCAGCGTGCTGATGAGCTTGGGTATGATGATGCTCTCCCCCACGATCGTTTCCTTGCCCTTCAAGCTCTTGCTTTTTGTCATCGTCGATGGCTGGGCGCTGCTGATGGGCTCGCTGGCGATGAGCTTTGCGTAACAGTGCGGGCTGAGCCATGAACGATGAAGCCTCCCTCCTATCGCTTGCGGATCAGACGATCTGGATCGCGGCGCTTGTCGCTGGGCCCGTCCTGATCGCAGCGCTCGCAATTGGTTTGGTTGTCGGGATTATTCAGGCGGCAACATCAATAAACGAGCAGACGCTGACCTTTGTCCCGAAACTGGCGGTGGTCGCGATTGTGCTCGTGCTGATGGGCGGTTCGATGATGAGCTTGCTGGCCGATTTTATGCGCGAGATTTTTGCGCAAATCGGCGCGGTTACATCCTAGCGCGCGGGGCCATCGCACCATGACCCTGACCGAGCTTGGATTTGGCAATATTGGCGAGGATCTGTGGGCGATCCTGTTCCTGTCGACCCGCATCGCCGCCGCACTGCTCGCGGCGCCCCTATTCGGGGGTAAGACCGTGCCCGTGCCTGTGCGGATATTGCTTAGCATTTCGTTGGGCCTGTTTATCGCAGTCTGGCTTCCCTTGCCGCCAATGCCTGAACCCTTCTCGCTCGCCGCCGTAGTTGCTCTCATTCAAGAAGCTGTGATCGGGCTTGCGCTTGGCTTTGTTTTGCAAGTGGGCTTTACGGTTCCCCTTATTGCAGGTGAGCAAATATCAGGCACGATGGGTCTGGCGCTGGCGGTTTCGGTCGACCCCAATTCGGGCATGCAATCAGGCGCAGTTGGCCAGTATTTCTCTGTGATCCTGACGCTGATCTTCCTTACCGTCGGGGCGCATCTGCTGTGGTTTGAGCTTTTGATCGAGAGCTACCAGCTGTTTCCTGCCGGGGAGGCGGCTTTCGGCGCTGCGCAGGCGGACAATATCGTACGATTTGGTGGGCTGGCGCTGGCAACTGCGGCGGCCATTGCCTTGCCGGTGGTACTGGTTTTGCTGCTGGTGCAAGTGACGACCGGGGTGATTAGCCGCTCTGCCCCGTCGCTCAATCTGTTCGCCTTGGGTCTACCGGCAGGACTGCTGGCTGGACTTGCCGCGCTTATCATCACTTTGCCGATCTTGTTCGAGCAGTTTGAGGATCTGTCAGGCGTTATGCTCGAGCGAGCCGAGCAATTGGTTGCACTGCCATGAGCGAACAACCCGCTGGCGAGAAGAGTTTTGATCCGACCCCCAAGCGCAAGCAGGATGCAGCCAAGAAGGGTGATGTTCTGCGCTCAAAAGAGGTCGCAACGGCGGTCAGCGTTGCGGCGGGCGGGGTATGGCTCATGCTGGGCGGATCGTGGCTAATCGGGCAAGTTCATGCAGTGGCGCGGTCCTCCTGGCGCTTTGATCGCGGCGCGCTGGAAGATTTCCGCCCCGGCACCATGTTCAGCGCGGCGCTGGAGGCCCTACTGCCACCGATATTGGTGCTGGGCGCTATTGTGATGGTGGTGACTGTTTTTGCCCAATTGTTGCTGGGTGATGGACGCTTTGTGCCGAGCAATCTCAAGCCCAAGGGTTCGCGGATAAACCCGCTTAAAGGCGCGAAGAAGATCATCGGCAAGCAAGGGCTTATCGAGCTTTTTAAAAGCGTCCTGAAACTGGTCCTTCTTGCTGGACTTGCGTATCTTTGGGCGCGCTCGAACTTAGAAACGATCATAGGGCTGGGGCGCGGTGATTTGGCCATGCAACTGGCTGCGGCTTGGGATGCAATTGTGATGCTATTGGCGCTGCTCGCAGTGGGATTGCTGATCGTTGCTATGATTGATTGGCCGATCCAGTTCATCCAGCGCATGAACCGGCTGAAGATGACCCATCAGGAAGTGCGCGATGAAAGCAAGCAGGCCGAAGGATCGCCCGAAATGCGCGCGGCCCGCAAGCAGCGCCAACGCGATATGGCGCGCGGCGGTGTGGCCAAGGCCGTCAAAGAAGCGCAATTCCTGCTGACCAACCCGACCCATTTCTCGATCGCCATGACCTATGACACCAGCCTTGCCGCTGCGCCAATTGTGCTAGCCAAAGGGCGCGGAGAACAAGCGCTGGCCATGCGCGAGTTGGCAATGGAAGAAGGCGTGCCGATCCTTGAATATCCTGCGCTTTGCCGCTCCGTCTATTTCACAACGCGCAAGGACCAGATGATCCGCGAGGAGCTCTATGTGGCGATTGCAGCGCTGGTTTCCTTCGTGTTTGCCCTTAAGCGCGGCGAACATCCAAAGCGCCCGCAAGTCGACGTACCCATCGAGCTGAGATTTGATGCTGAAGGACGTCTGACTGCCGCTTAAACCAGCACGGCTCGGGCCGTTCTAACAAGCATGGATGAGACCACCTCCTCGATCGTCAATTCACTCGGTGCCGGGAGCGGTATCGATATGGTGCAGCTTGCAAGCAATCTGGCAGAGGCGCAGTTTGCAACCCGACGCAATGTGTTGGAGGCGCGCAACGAGACGCTAGAGGCCAAGATTTCTGCTGCTTCGCTTTTGCGCAGCCAGTTGACCGAATTGTCGAGCGCTTTGGGCGACCGCCTGCGCTCTGGTGACCTTTCCCCGACCGCGACGATCAGCGATCCAAATATTCTGGGTGTTTCTGTTACTTCGGGCTTCAACCCTACTGGCTCCTACTCACTCGAAGTCAGTCAGCTGGCGGACAATCAATTGCTAGCGATGGATCCCTATTCAAGCGGCGATGATCTGGTTGGCGAGGGTACATTGCGCATTCGCTTTGGCGAAGTGTCGGGTTCAAGCTTCACCGAAGACACCGGCACAGATGCGGTCGAAATTGCAGTGGCACCAGATGACACGCTCAGCACGCTAGCAACCAAGATCAATTCTAGCGGGACCGGCGAACTGGTCGCGTACGTTGCTGAAGGCGCCAATGGCGCTCAATTGGTTGTGAAGGGCGCTACGGGCGATCAGAACGGCTTCGTACTTGAAGGTGAAAGTTCAGCGCTGCTACCTGTCGCATCACCTGGCGACCTTTCATATCTGTCATGGGATCCTGCAACCGATGCAGGCCAGCTTCGCCAGACCGCTCAAGATGCCGTTTTCGAGCTTGATACGATCGAATTGCGCAGCGAAAGCAATACAGTCACCGATTTGCCAGAAGGCATGATTTTTGAGCTCCAATCGACCAATGTGGGCGAGCCGGCCACGATTGATTTCCCAAGCAACCTAACCGCTATTTCCGATGTGATGACCGATCTGGTTGCTGTGCTCAATGATATCACAGCTTCTGTGGCTGAGCTGGCTGCGCCGCTGGGCGGAACGCTTGGCAATGATAGTGGTGCGCGGGCATTGAAACGCGCGCTTTCTTCGCTGACCACGGACGAAGTGATGCCCACTGCTGCGGCGGGTGAGCCGAGAACTTTGGGTGATTTGGGCCTGACGATCAATCGCAGCGGAACCTTTGAGCAGGATAGTGACCGCTTGTCAGAAACTTTGGCCAGTTCGCCTGATGGGGCTGCAGCCATGTTCACCACTGGCTTGTTTGGCGTGTTCGCAACCATCGATGATATGGTGCGCACCACCACAGCCACCGGAGATCCCGGTTCGCTCGGCGGATCGGTCACGCGCTACACCGAACGGTTGGAGCGCAATGACGAGCGTCTGGCGGAAATCGCTGAGCAGCAAGAGCGCGTGCTCGAAAGGATGACGCAAACATTTGTCGCGGCCGATACACGGGTTTCGGCCTCGCAATCGACATTGAGCTTCATCCAGGCCCAGATCGATATCTGGAACTCGAACAGTTAACGCCATGCTTCACGCCAATGTCACCCCCTCCCAGCTTTATTCGCGCGTTGATCTTGATGCCCGCATCGAGGGATCAAGCGGGCCTGAGCTCAACCGGATTTGTTTCGATGCGTTGAAAGATGCGTTGGCGCAGGCTGGCCTTGCCGCCCGGCGTTCGCGGCGGCGCGAAGCGGTTGCTTCCCTATCGCGCGCGGCCACCGTGCTGGGCGGATTGCAACGCGCTGTCGATGTCGAGGCAGAGATGGGCGGCGCCTTGGTCGACTTTTACGGGTCAATTTCGGTGCGCTTGATACATGCGATGCGCGATCCGCAAGAAGCAGAGATTGCAGGGCTTAGAATTGACATTGAGGATGTTGCCCTCGCGCTTTTCCCGCCGAGCAAGGCTAAAACCCGATGACTGTGCAGGCGATCCAACCCTCTGAGCCAGCAGAGCACAATTGTGACCAATGCCCCGCACAGCTCGGCGCGACCTGCACGATGGTGGGGGCTGATTTGGAGTCCGACTTTTGCAGTGAGAAGTCGGCATTGGGGACTCCGGACCCTCTGACCAAAAACCCCAGATGGTGGTGGCTGACGTTCGCTTTGGCGCTGCCATTGGGGCTGGCTCTGGTCGCCTTTCAAGTAGGGCCAATGGCCCACGATGGGCTGCAACTCCAAACGGGCCTGTGGGCACTGTCGATCATTTTTCTGATCGGCTGGCTGCTTGCAAGAGATCGCCTTTTGACGAAACACAACACAATTGCTCGCGCGATCGATCAGGAGCGTATCAATGCGCTGGCTAAGGCAGAAAGCAGCGCCCGCCTTGCCAGTAAGGCCGCCGATGCTGCAGCCATTGCCAAGACCAATCTTGTTGCCAATATGAGCCACGAAATCCGCACGCCCATGAACGGTGTGATCGGTTTTGCGCAATTGCTTCTATCGACGAAACTGTCGAATGAGCAGCGCAAATATGCAGAGCTGATCTTGGAATCGGGCGACTCAATGGTCGAATTGCTCAATGACATTCTCGACCTTGCGAAGATTGAATCCGGTAAGATGGAAGTGCGTTCCCAAGCAACCAACTTGCGCGATCTTGTTACCAGCGCGTCGAGCATGATGAAGGCTGCCGCCCGGCGAAAAGGGTTGGAGCTCAACGTCAACATTTCCGATGAACTCCCTCGTGAGCTGATGCTTGACGGTTTGCGGGTCAAGCAAGTTTTGAGCAATCTCATTGGCAATGCGATCAAATTTACTGAGCAAGGCTCGATTGAAGTCGGGTTGAAAGCGGTGGATGTCGGGCCTGAGAAGCTTCTCGAAATTCGCGTGAGCGACACCGGAATTGGGATCGCGCCTGAATGGCAATCAGTGATCTTTGAACAGTTTGTCCAGGCCGATGATTCCAGTCAACGGTCACATGGCGGGTCTGGCCTGGGTCTCCCGATTAGTCGCAAGCTGGCTCAACTTATGAGCGGAACATTGGCCTTGGAAAGTAGCGAGGGCGAGGGAACTCAAATTGCTCTGCGAATCCCTTTCGAAAAGCCGCAGCTAACGCGCGGCAAATGCGAGGATGTCGCCTAACCGGCGGTCGCCCGTTTCGCCAATCGAGGCGGCACAATTCTGATTGCGGAAGATAGCGAAATCAACCGGATGCTCATGGAGAAGATGCTGGGTAATCTTGGCTGCGTGCCATGGGCTATGATGACCAGAAGTTGCCCATTATTGCCTTGACTGCAAACGCGTTCCAGCAAGACATCGAAGCCTGTTTTGGAGCAGGCATACAGGAGCATCTGGCTAAACCTATCGCGCAAGCAGACCTTACTAAAGCGCTAGACCGTTGGCTCGGAGCGAAAACCGATATAGGCTAGATCGGCTCCCCAGCAGCATTGAGCAGCTTCTTCGCCATTATCAGATGGGGAATATCAACCATCTTGCCGTCGATGCCCAGCGTTCCGGCCTCGGGGTTGGCTGCGAAGGCTTCAACGATCTTGCGGGCATGGGCGAGTTCTTCCTCGCTGGGAGTAAAGCAGCGATTGATGGTTTCGATCTGCGCCGGATGGATTGCCAACCTGCCGACAAATCCGTCGCGGCGCGCCTTACGGCAATCTGCCTTTAGACCCTCCGTATCGCGAAAGTCAGTGTAGAGCGTTTCGATTGCCGCAACTTCGGCATTGGCCGCCGCGAAAAGGCACTGTGCTCGCGCAACCTCAAACGGCATGGTCCAGTGGCCGTGCTCGTCCTTATTGGCACTAACCCCAAGAGCCGCCCCCAAATCTTCAGCCCCCCATGTCAGCCCCAGCAACCTGGAATGCGCAGGTGCATAGCTTCCCAATGTGAAAAGCGCGGCGGGCGTCTCGGTGCAAAGGACCAGAAAGCGTACGCTGCCGGCTGCCATTCCCTGTGCAGCTTCCAACGGTGTGACCATATCGGCCAAGGCTTCCACATCTTCAGCGCCGCCTGACTTTGGCAAGACAATGCCCGCGAGGCCCGGCTTCACTATGGCGGTCAAGTCGTCCCTGGTCATTCCCGTATCAAGCGGGTTGACGCGGACAAAGACTGCAGGACTAATCTGGGACGCCTCATCGAGCCATCCACCGATTTTCTCGCGCGCCTCTGCCTTTTGAGAGGGCGCGACCGCATCTTCTAGGTCACAGATGATAACATCAGCCTCGCCAGCGGAAGCTTTCTCCCATTTGCGATCCGCGTCGCCGGGCACGAAAAGGAAGCTGCGCATCTTCATGTTTTTGGCCTCTTAAGCATCAGCGCTCCGCGCTGGGTGGTGCAGACAATTTCGTCATCTTGGTTCAAGCCGATATGCTCGAAACTGACAATCCCTTGTGTCGGCCGCGATCGACTTTCGCGCAGATCCATCACCCGGGTGACGGCGCGTATCGTATCACCGGCGAAGACAGGCTTGGGAAATTTTGTCTCGCTCATCCCCAAATTGCCGACCGTGGTCCCCAAGGTCGTGTCTTGTACTGAAAGGCCAATCACAAGACCCAGAGTGAAAAGCGAATTGACCAGCGGCTTGCCGAATTCGGTCTGGCTTGCATAGTCATGATCAATATGGAGCTGCGCGGGGTTATAGGTCATCGCCGAGAACCACATATTGTCGGCCTCAAGCACGGTACGTCTAATTTCATGCTGGAACTCTTGCCCGACAACAAACTCTTCAAACCAAAGCCCAGCCAATATTTTTCCCTTCGTTTTCGGTTGGAACTTATAATAGCGAAGATTGTGAATATTGCACGCCTCAACAACTTTCGGTTCCTGCCCTATTCCACTGTTTGCGTGGGCTGAGGATTTAAC
>CALLIO010000026.1 GCA_938009055.1 uncultured Altererythrobacter sp. | reverse complement strand
TTCTCTCAAGCGCAGCCGCAAATGGCAATTCACTCTTTTGGTTAGGGGGCTTCAAATGCCCTCAAACAGCAAAAAGGGCGACCCGTTTCCAGGCCGCCCCTTTGCAATTCTATTGGCCGTGGTGGCTTAGAACTTGAAGCTAACCTCGGCAAAGACCTGGCGTCCGCGGTTTTGCGTAAGCACAGTATCGTCGCCGCCAACTGGCAGGAATGGACGGCCACCTGATGTGTTGATCCAAATCTCGTCAGCGAGGTTGGTGCCAACCAGCGACAATTTCCACTTGCCATCAGGATCGCCAATCGAAGCGCGTGCATCGAATGTTACATAGCTGTCCTGACGCAAATCATTGAGAAGCGATTCATCGGTGAAGTAGCTGCCCGAATAGATCGCGTTTCCGCCAAGGCCAAACTCAAGCGAATCGCCAAGAGGAATAGCCCAATCGAAAGCGATGTTGCCGGACCATTCAGGTGCCCGAGATGCTTGGCGTCCATCCAGATCTTCGCCCTGCTCGGTAACGAAGGTGTCGCTGAAAGTCGCATCGAGATAGGCAATATTGGCAGACAGATTGAGCCCATCTACTGGAGTGCGCCAGCCGAGTTCCAGATCAACACCGGTGGTGGTGACTTCACCGGCATTCAGTGTCGAGAACTGGATCGCTACCGCGTCGAAGTTTTGCACCTGCAGATTGTCAAAGACATAATGATATGCCGTTGCGTTCACAGTGATGTTGCGGTTGTCGAACTGCGACTTGATGCCAATCTCGCCGCCCTCTGCTGTCTCTGAATCATAGATCAGAGCACCGAAATCGTTCGCCGCCGCAGCAACCGCAAGGCTGGCCGTGGGCAGAGCGGAATTGTCAATGCCGCCTGATTTAAAGCCAGTTTTGTAGGATGCGAAGATGTTCATGTCGTCGGAAGCTTGATATTTCAGAGTCACCTCAGGCGAGATGTTGTCATCGCTGAACTCAATCGGGCCCGAGAAGAAACCAGATGCCAAGAACGCGCCGCCGCCTGACAGAAACGCATGCACGTAAGGAATGCTGATTGTGTTGGTCTTGTTCTCATCCGTATAGCGAATGCCGCCCGATAGCTCCAACTGATCGGTGATGTCGAAGATGACACTGCCGAAGAACGAGACAGCTTCCGTGTTGGTTTCATGCCGCCGGTCATAGTCGGTTGTGAAACCGGTGATTGGATCAGGGGCCACAAGCGAGATATTGGCTGCTTGCTCGGCTGTATCGAACACAAAATCACGTGATTCATAGAAGGCACCAATCATGAAATTGAACGGCCCATCAAAATCCGAAGCAAGCCGCAATTCCTGACTAAACTGATCCAATTTGTTGTTCGGGTCAGAACAGCCAACGCCCGCTGCCACGCCAGGAGCGAACTGACCACCATAGGAATAGCAATCATAGTCGGTCGAGTCCAAGCTGAGCAATCCAGTGGTCGATGTGAGCGTCAAACTATCGCTTACATCGAGGTTCCAGAGCAAGCGCCCGAACCAAACATCAGTTTCACCAAAGGGCACGCCATTGCGGCCAGCGGCCAAAGATGGCGTTGGAATAGATACTGCAAGAGCGGCGGCTGCGTCAGGCAAAAAGTACTGCTGATCGAACGCGTTACAATCATAGCCAGGATCGATCACCAAGCCACCGCCAAGCAGAACGATCGGATCGGCTACACCGTTGGCGCCACAAGAAATGTCACCGTGGCTAATCGCCCCGTCATTTTCATTGCGGACATATTGCACTTTGAGGTTGGCATTGAACCTGTCGCCATCGTCAAAGGCGAGCGTCGCACGGCCAACAAAATTCTGCGAGCCTCTTGAATCGCCATGGACGGTGGGAGTGCCCGGCTGCAGGTCGATAAAGTCCTCAATATCATTCCATTGGGCGGCCACGCGAATGCCCAAAGAGTCTGTAATTGGGCCAGAGATGTATCCGCCGACAGTGTAGCCTTTTTCCTCGAACTCATAGGCTGCTTTGCCGCCCACTTCCCAGGTTGCTGTAGGGTTAGCCGAACGAATGGCAAACACACCGGCTGATGCTGACTTACCGAAGAAGAGAGACTGTGGGCCCTTCAGAACGTCGATTTGAGCGGTGTCGAAAAAGCCCGCTTGCACCAGACGCATGCTTGAAACCTGCACACCGTCAAAGTCAAAAGCGACAGCTGAATCGAAGGATGAGGAGATGTTTGACGAGCCAACACCGCGAAGCGACAGCTGGCCGCCCGAACCGGAACCACCCACCTGAACGTTGAGCGAAGGAACCCGGCTGACCACATCGGCAACTTGATCGACGCCGTATTTTTCGAGAGTTTCGCCGCTGATCGCTGTGACGGTTACGGGAACTTCCTGCAGCGTTTCGTCCTGGCGGCGAGCCTGCACGATAATCACATTCTCGTCGGCTGCTGCCTCATTGGCTTGTGGCGTGGCATCTTGCGCCTGCGCGGCGCTTGAAAAGCCGCCCATGGCCATCGCCGCAGCACCGGTCAAAAGGCCCGCGCGAAGTGTTGACGCATTGCGAATGTGGTATTTGATCATCAAGGCTCTCCCAAAAAGGCCAGCGTGTTGCTGACCCCAATTCCAAACGACGTCGGGCTTCTCCCGATCTTGCACTGTGAAGTGTATGGACGGAAGAATCTTAGCTCATCTAGCAAAAGCGATAGGCCATTTTGCATAGTGCGGCATATTGGCCACATGCACTGACGTTACGGCATTCTTGTCTTAGCGCCCGCGTCAAGTGTGCGCAGCGGCTTGCATCATCGCAGTGCGCGGATCATTGGGCCAGACCCACTCTTCTCCGATGACTTGCTCCACTGCCAGATTCTCGGGCACACGATTGCGGCCAATCATCGTGTCGCAGGATTGGTGGAAGGAATAAATCCGCGCTTCCTGATAGGATAGCGGCACGCTTCTGAACGCGTCCGATTGCATCGAATGCTGGATTGCCTCGCCAAACTGTGTGTCTTCAAGGATGATCGGGCTCATATCGCGCCCATTGGGCTGGGTTTCATCCGGCACTGTCCACAAATCGGGCGCGGGTTCATCGCCCCAATCAAGCGCCATCGTCACCAGCTCCAGCCGGGTTGTCCCAAGCCCTGTTGGCCAAAAGACCATCGGCGGCACGAAGAAGTTTGACAATGGCGAGACCCAATTGGGGAAGAGCGTGTAGCTTTGCGTGCATGTGCGGCCAAGCTCACCCACGCTTTCGATCTGTTGCCAGCCAGGCGGGCTCTCTATCGCGCGGACATGTTCGCGGTCGGTCGTTTCCGGTGGCGGGGCCAGCATCCGCGCATGGCCATTGGGATAGAGCGTGTTGAGATTGCGCTTGCTATCGACCAGCGGGGCGACCGTTTCAGGGTGGATGAAGGGCACATGATACACCTCCATATTGGCCTCCATCGCGACCTTCCAATTGCAATTGAGATCGAAGGAATGACGCGCAGCGAGTTTGATCCGGTCAAAAGCGAACTCCTCCCATTCTTTGGCCAGCGGCCCAAGCCAATCCATCAAGCTCATCGCATTGTCGTCGAAATTGACGAAGATCACCTTGCCGAACATTTCGCAGCGCACGGGGATGAGGCCGCGGCAGCTCATATCGAAATCGGGCGGGAAATCCTGTCGTTCGGGCACGCCGACAAGCGATCCGTCGGTTTTGTAAGTCCAATTGTGATAGCCGCAGATCAGCCGCGAAGATTTGCCAAAATCTTCTGTCACAACCGGCGCCCCCCTGTGCCGGCAAGTATTGTAGAACGCGCGCACTTGGCCATCCATCCCGTGGACGATGACCAGCGGATCGCCTGCATTGTGCCAGCGCATATAACACCCCGGCTCTGGAATCTCGTCCAAATGCCCTGCAAACAGCCAGCTTTTCTTGAAGATATGTTCCTGCTCTAGCGCGTAATATTCTTCGCTTGTGTAGCGGCCCGCGGGCATATCGGGCAGCTTGGGAAAGCCATCCGGCGGCGCGCTGCGCCCCGCTTCCCATTCCATCAGCGCTTTTAGGCGTTCGACTTCGGCTGTTTCGATCATCACCTTCTCCCCAAAAACAAGATGCAGCAGGCTTGGA
>CALLIO010000025.1 GCA_938009055.1 uncultured Altererythrobacter sp. | reverse complement strand
GAGGATCACCAGACCTTCTTGCTTGGCCGCAACATAGGCGTAAGTACGCGCCAGATGCAGGCGCTGAGCATTGGCGAGCGGCACTGTGCCCTCAGGCCGCGCAACCGGATTGCGCAGGTTTGTGACATCAAACAGCTTGATGCCATCAGCGTCCGTCACCCACAGATAGCGGAACTGGATCGCGCTAGCGCGGGCATCACGCAGCTCGCGCACAGCGGCGACTTGCGGGTTCATCGGATCGGCCAGATCAACCACGACCAACCCGCGATCCGCTGTGATATAGGCAATCTCGCCCGCCAGATGGATGTGCCGCGCACCGTTCAATATGCCGCCTTCATTCCATGTGATCGCGCGCTTCAGCTTGTTGTTGCGGAATTCGCCATCGGCCATCGTGTTCACATCGACGAGGATCAGCCCCTCTTCAGCGTCAGTGATCGCGGCATAGGAATAGATGGGGAGGAAGGGCTGCTCTTCATTCGCCGCGCGCATTTCAGCGGTATTGCGCAGCGGATTGATCGGCTGATTGGTCGCCAGCGCCATACAAGTCGCATTCTTAGTGCTGACATGCGTGTCATGGCCAAGCCCGCTAAACGGCGCAGTGATGATCCGTTCCGACGTACCTTTGTTGGCAATCGAGGCGACATCATAGACGCGGAAACCGCCCTTGCCTTCTGCCACGAACATATATTCGCCGCGCAATTGCAGGCAGCGGACCGCGTCGCGCGTGCCCTCATGCACATTGGCGAATTGTTCGTACGCCTTGGTCTCGCCCGACAGTTCATCGTCAAAGGCGATACCGCGGGTCCAATCCTTCAGCTCGCGGTCATTGTCTTCGACATGGCGTTTCCAATAATCGGGATAGGCGTATTTGTGGAGGTATGAACCCAGCACAGCCTGCGGCTCATCCCATTCGGTGACGCGCACCGCTTCAAAGCCGGTGTCGAGCCCGACCCATGCATTCATACCGACGAAATTGACGTAATTCGTACCCAGCAGCAGCAGCTGCGCCATGATCGCATTGTTGTCCTCTGCTTGAGAGAGGTGACAGTCAGAGCATTGCTTCGTCTCTGTCATCCGCACCGTATGCGGGAAGTGCGGCGCGAACGCCTGGCTTGAGAAGCCGATGGCCGAGACCGGCGGCTGCTGGATATAGATCCGCTCGCGGTTGATATTGGTCGAGGAAAGCACCAGCGCACTGGTCGAGCGAACGGGCGCAACCTGATTACCCTTAGTCGATTGGTGCTTGCCCAGCTGGAACATCTGATCGCGCGCAACCTGCGGATTGTAGGTCGCAAAGTTGCGTGTCGTCTCGCCATCATATTTGTGTACTTTCGACTTCCAGTTCGCCTCGATCGGCAAGTGACAGCCGCCACATGAAGTCGTCCATGAAAGGTGGCAGGTAAAGCATGCCATTTCCTCTTCGCCATGCGCGCGGTCATCCTCTGCCACGCCCGAGCCAAAGGCAAAGCTGCCATCTTCCGCGCCCCATTTGCTCATGAGTTTTGCGCGCGCCGACTTGGCATTAAATCCGGTGCTGGTGGGCGTGACGCTATCCTTGGTGAGGCTAACTTCCCACTCCAGATCAGGGTCAACGATCGAGCGCTGGATCAATACCCGCTCGCCCGTATCATTATACGTCCATTCAAACCGGCGCTGGCCATCTTCATTGCGCAGCAGCGCCATATTGTGCCCCTTGGGCGGAGCAGCAGGGCCAGAAGTGCGCAAAGTTGGATAGGCATCGGCCGTGCCGTGGCAATCCTTACAACCAATCTCGATCGCATTGGCGACTTCGCCATAGATCAGGCCATTGCCGTGGCTGTCTTGCGAATAGTGGCAGTCCGCGCATTGCATGCCCTTTTCCGCATGGATGCTCATCAGATGCACAGCCTTGCCCGGATTGGTGCCGGGTTCGACGAACTTGGGCTCATCCTTGCGGCGGAATTTCTCTGGATCGTCATTGTCGACGATATTGCCATCGGCATCGAGCAGATTGCCCTCGCGGTCGCGCTTGAAAATCGCGCGGAAGTTCCACCCGTGGCCGTGATAATCGGCAAATTGCGTGTCTTTGAGTTCGCTGTTCAAATCATAGACATTGCGCAGGAAGTCGAGATCACCCCACAGCCCCTTGGGCGCAGCACCTTCCGGATTGCGATTGAGCACTTCGCGCACTTCGGCAGCGGTCGGGTATTTCTGTTGCTTGAAGGTCTTTTGATATTCCTCCTCGCTCATACCCGGCGGCTTGGGCGTGGTGTTGTGCGGGCCGGGCCACATAAAGGGCGCGTCACTCTCGTAATCCCACATGGTGTAGCCGAGGTAGGAATTGAGGAAGATATTGGGCTGGTGCATGTGGCAATTCATGCATTGCGCGGTCGGGATCGCTTTGGTGAAGACATGGCGCAGCGGATGGCCTTTTTCCTTCTGCCCCTTCTCGCCGTAGAAATTGGCTTTGTAGTCAACGCCGTCTTCTTTCAGCTGATCTTCGGGCGACTTAACGCCTCCATGCCCGCCTTTTTTGCCATACTTGCCGCCTTTGGGCTCAAGCTTGCCAGAGATGGTCGGATCGACGGTGACGCTCTGCCCGTCGCGGCCATATTTCGCATAGATCAAGGAATGGCGCGGCTCGCGGTCATTGGCATAGACTACATGGCAGCTCGCGCAGCCCGAATGGCGATAATCGCCCGGTTGATCATTGGTGCCCATGAACCATGTGAAGGGATCGTTGAGGCGCGTCTTGTGGATGTTCAGCACAGGGATAGCGACCCTTAGGCCGGTGCCAGCGCCGCGGTTTGATTGCTTGAGATCAGGGCGTCCGGGCTCTTCCAAACGTTGGATGCTACCAGTGGGATTGGGCAGGCCAATCTCAGGGAATTGCGAGTTGATCGTGCGTCCACCGCGCTCGAACACGCGGAATACATCCGCTGGCGGGATCACATGCCAAGTGGGCAGCGGATACATCGTGCCAATCGCGCCGCGCTTGGCCTCAGCCTCTGTAACAGTGCCGGGCGCGCCAGCAGTGCCGGGCGAGAGGATTTTCGCAGGCTTGCCATCGCGCGTATATGCCTCGCCCAGAATGTAATTCTTCGCGCTCAAAATGCCGTTATTATACGCCGCACCGCCCCACAGCATTGCGCCTGTCGCCATGAGCGAGCGCTCGCCCGCCTCGATGATTGGCAAGTGACAAGCCCCGCATGCCTCGCGCGCCACGCGGTAATCGCTGGGGTTGTTGAACTTGATAAATTCAGGCGATTCCTTGTTCAGCAGAGCATAGCTTTGCTTCGGATTTGCCGAGCTTGGGAAATGCCAGCTGTCGGGATATTTGGGCAGCACATGCGCTTTGTCGCGTGCGGCCACATAAAGCGGATCATTATGCTCAAGCGAGCTATCGCCGCGCACCGTGGCATCGCCGCCGTGGCAATCGACACAGCCCAGCCGAACAGCAGGCGTCGTGTGCATCGTGGGCGCATCAGTTTTGACATGGCAGGAATAACAGCCGTCCGATTTCGCCTGCATCTCTGCAATCGTCTGGCGCGCAGGCGCAGGCGCGGAGATCACGCGAGAGTAGTCGCGCTTAACCGGCTTTTCCTTCTCGGCAGCCGTTGTGGGTTGAGCACCGCCCAGCAGCATGGCTGCCGCCAGAGTGAGGGCCGCGATCACGAAAGAGAGGAGACGAAAAGCGCGCATCAGTAGGTCAAAATCACATTGGCGAGGATCGAATAGTAATTCCTATCCTGCCCCAGATTGTCGAACAGATCGCGGAAGCCATCGCCGGAAAACAGCGCAGCACCCGAGAGGCGGAAAACGATATTCTGATTGGCTTTCGGCCGATAAATAGCCGCTGCCGAAATGTCATAGCCAATGTCTTTGGGGATTGATCCCTCGACGCGCAGTGCCTGCAAGGTCGAGGTGTCCTCAAACCACAAATGGTTGGCATTGGCTGAGATGCGGAAATCCGGCGTCAGGTCAAAATCCGCACCAATTCCCAGCAGCATTGTGCCCGGATTGTTGAAGTTTGACTGGCCTTGCTCTTTTGAGCTGCGCAGCGAATTGAGAATACCATTGCGCCCGTTGACGCTGACGGCGCGGCCACCACCTGCGAACGGGATTGTCTGTCTGATCCAGTAGCTGGTGTCAGCGCCGGCAAAAATCGGGTTCTCGAAAATTGCATCGAAACCCGTTTCCTTATCATCATAAGGATCGCTGTCACCGCTGGCATAAAGACCCGAAGCGCGCAGGCGTATCCAGTCGCGGTCATAGGATAACTCGAGCGCTGCGAATTGCGCGTTGATGTCAGCGGGACGGTCGGTGAAGAAATTGTTCCGATCCTCGCCCAAAGCCCAATAGAAGCTGCCCGTTACATTGATCCGGCCAACCCGTCCGTCCACATTATAGCCAAGGTAAACAACGTCATAGTCGCGCCCGCGCAATGTGCCGAGCAGCGCAGGTCGCACGGGGAAACCATTGTCGTCTATCTCGATATCGCCGCCCTCGCGGTTCATATTGTAGACGACGGTCACCTGGCTGGTCAGCGCTGGGATCAAGAAATCCTGGCGATAGGCATTGGCAACAAAGACAAAGTCGCTGCGCGGTGTTTGAAGAACCGCGTTGAGGCCGGAATTGGTATCCTTCTCCAGCCGCATGAAAGCGCCTAGATTATACTGGAAACGGTTGTTATCGCGCGTTCCGAAGAAGCGCAGACCCAGCTGCTGATCTTGGAACAGGAAGCCGCGGAAATCGGATTGGAACGGCTGGATGCCGATCCGTCCGGAATCGAAATCATACCGATCCGACGTATTGCGGAAGTGGTAGTCGAAGAAGAATTCCTGCACGCCAAGGAAATAGTCGAGCCGGCTCGAACCCTTGCTTGGCTCGACGAACAAAACGCGCCGCTCGGGCACATCGACATAGTTGACGTTCAGCGCAAATGTAGCGCGATATTCCACGTCAGGCGGCTTGTAAGCCGTTGATCCCTTTAGCAAAGCCGCGCCTGCAATAAAGGTCTGCGAGAAGACAGGCGAGAAGGTATCGCCGAACACATCCAGCCGGTCAGGATCAGCGGTTGTCTGCACGCCAACAGGGATCGGAAACGTGCGCGGTTCGATCACCGTGTCGGAGATAAGATTGGCAACGAAGAACCAGTCATCGCCCTTAAGTCCCAGAAATTTCGGCGTTTTACACTTCGCGCTGCCATAGGGTGCTTCTTCGCCAGCCTCCGCAGCGGCATCGCGCAATTTGCGGCGGCGCTCCTGCTCTTTTTCGGTTGGAATGCAAAGCGGGCGGTCGCCCTTATAAGTGTTCTGATTGTAGGGATCGAGAATGTCTTCTTTGACGATGCCCAAGCTTTCCGCCAGCCGCCAACGATCAGGGATCGGAATTTGATCGGTTGGAAAAGCTTCGGGCGGCGGCGCGCGCACAGCTCCGATATTGGTCTGATCGATCCGCTCGGGCAAAGGCTCGGTATAATCGGGGCGTTTGCGTCCGTCGATTATCTGCGCATCGGGGCCCGGAAAAGCGTCAGGATCTGTTGAGGTTTCAGCAGGTCTAGGGGCCGTCTCGGGGTATCTAGGGGTTATCTCTGAAGCCCCCGCACCATCACGCGGACCGCTTTGTGTGCCCTCGATCACAACAGGGGGCAGCTCCTGATTTTGCCCGCTTGTCTGCGCTTTATCCTTGTCCTGTTTCGCGATGGTATCGGCAAAAGCGGCTGAAAATGCAGCCTCAAACGCGATCCATGATGCCTGACTCGCTCCATCTGTGGCAGAGCTTGAAGGCAACATCGCCAAGGGGACGAGGAACATCGAGCTCATTGTCTAGAGCCCCTCGCAGACATTGTTGGCCGGATCATCGAGGAAGGGCGCGAAGGGGCAATTGACATAGCGCAGCCGCACCTCAGCATCGCCCAGATCAACCACGATCCGGTCGGCGCGAATATCATTGGGCGCATTGTTAATCGAACCGGTCACAACGCCTGCATTATGGAGGCCAAGGAAGCTGACCATATCATCCTGATCAATCCCGTCGCCCGACACGCCAATCCCGCCAATCAGCTCTCCGCCGCGATAGATCGGCACGGAACCGGGAAAAATCTGGATGCCATTGGCAATCCGCGGGCTTCCGCTGGGCGAGGCTGGCAAAGGCGTGCAGCCGATGGCTGTATCCGCGCCGCCAGCGCCCACAAAGCCGAGATGCTGGACGATATTGCCTGCGATCAAATCGGATTGCAGACCCACGGCAAAGGGGCTGAATGTATCGGGCACTTCAACGGAAAGTGGCCCGGCCGGACGCCCGACTTCGCCATCGGGGAAATAAGGCCGCGCCAAATTTCCGCCAGAACGATCAGCAAAAGCAAAGCTGCCCGTCAACGCATTGGGATCGCCCAGGAATGTTCGGACGCGTGTGACGTAATTAGCAATCGCGGCGCCCGCTGCATTCATCTCAGCAGCGGCGACTGAATTGGAGAAGAACGCCGCCGTGCGCGCCTTTTGCAAGCTCACATCAGTGCCGAATATCGGGCCATCTGGCGAGCGCACAACGCCCAAAATTTCGCCATGCGTATCGACCAGCGAGATCGTTGCCTGCATCCGGCTGTCCAATGGACGGCGGATCTGCGCCCGCGAGCGCGACAGCACGGTGAAAGCTTCCTCAAGGATCGTTGTCACTTCAGCTTGGGTCAGCGGTTGAGCGACACTGCCACCATCGGTGCCAGCGCGCGCGGGATAGCGCGGATTGCCTGCCCCATCGGTGAGGATATAGCCATCGGGCAGATTGAACTCGCTCGCATCCGCGCGGCGAATGCCAGAGGCTTCTGTGCCATAAGTCACGCCCGCTGTAATCGCGCCATTGGTATAGCCCGTCACCGCAACCAATCCGCCAGCAGGGCCGTTCACTGCACCAAAACTGTTTTGCAAAGGCGACAGGTCGCTGATCGTCATATCGGTGAAGCGCAGCGAAGTGCCATCCACATTGATCCGGTCAGCGGTAATGTCGGGCGGCGGGGCAAAGCCCTGAATGCCCGCCAGCGCGGCGGCCTCTTCATCATCGACATCCACGTCGAGAATATTGATATCGAGGCCATAATCACCGTCACCTTCGACCCCGATCCCGCCAACGACAACGCCGTTCTTATAGAGCGGAAAACCGCCCGGATCAGCGCTCAGGCCCAAGGGCGAGCGCTTGGGTCCGATCAAACCATCTGCGCCAAAACGCGCTGACAAATCCGAACACGGCAATTGGCTGAACTGCACACCGAACAGCGGACCGCTTTCCAGCCCAACCGTGGTGGGCGCGGGCGGGAAATGTTCCTGTACAATCTGGCTCGCTGTGCGCGAAGAAAACGCATTCCCACCGCTGGAAAGATACGCGCCGGTAACCGCTTTGGCGATGGCTGCGGTGACGGTTGGCACATCAGCGCCTTGCAAGCCCACTTCATCACCATTTGCCGCCATACCGCCGATTTGCTGACGGCTGAGCGTTGTAAGCGCCGGAGAGCCGTTCATCACAAACACACCGAGCACATTGCCGACCCGGTCAACGACTGCGATTGTGCCCGCCAGACCGCGCGCCTGCGCCTCGCCAACGGCTTGGGCAAAGACTTGCTCAACCTCTGCAATCGACAAAGCTTCCGGCGCCGGATCGGTAAAGAGCCGCCCCGCACTCGTCGGAGTGGGCGATGGTGCCGGTGTGCCACCTGTCACAGGCGAGGAACCGCTGGAACTTCCTCCGCCTCCACAAGCCATAAGAGCAAGCGCGCTGGCCGCAGCAATAGAATGACGAAGCATGACCTTCATTACCTAAGCGCTCCGATTGCACGGGCCGCTGATCCAAGCGCGCTGCGGAATTGCGCCGGGCGGTAAGAATTGGGTTCTGCCACAGCGGCATAAGCACGGTTGATATTGCCTCTGATGCCGGCTGCTGCACCGACCGTAATTCGGCCATCGCGCACCAATGAATTGAGCAGCGTATCAACCGCCATCACCGCCTGAACAGAGCCAGCATAATCGGTGAAGCGCGAACGCGTGGTGTTTGCGGAAATCGCCGCGATGATCGCAAAGGCATCATTACCGCCATAGCTGCGCGCAGCCAAAGCATCGGACAGCGCGCCAGCGCGATTGCGCAAATTGATCGCAGCCTGCTGGCTTGCTCCGCGTCCTTTGCCCATCGCGCCATGGAAATTGCGGCTAGCAGCAAGGAAGCGATCAGCCTGTCCGGGCGCAAGCGCCTTGGCAACGGCGGACAGCATAATAATATTCTCATCATTATAGGGCGGATTACCGTAAGGAATCGGCCGTCCCGAATTGGTCTCAAACGTCAGCTTGCGCTTGGGCCCATCGGTGATTGCGCGGTGACAGGAATGGCAATCATAGAAGTAGAATTCAGGGAAATTGCCTTTCAGCGCAAATTTGGGCCGAGCGAACAAATCGGTCGAGCGGCGCACTGCCTCTGCCTGCCCGACTGCCCAAAGCCGCACACTATCGGTACGCGATTTGCGCCTCACGTAATCGTCATCCTCATCATGATGCTGCTGCAAGGCTGAGAACAAGTCCAGCTCGAAGCTGACCCGCGGGTGGCCTGCTGCCATCATTGAGTGGGTTACGAATTGCCCGGTTTTGGTCGAGCCGAAGTGGCAATCAAGGCAGACCTGCGCACGCACTTGCGGGCGGTCGAGCGGTATCAATCCATTGGAAACATTGGACGCATGGCTTGCGTCGGCAGCATAATGCGATGCCAGCCAGTTTTCAGCTGGCCCGTGGCACGTCTCACACCCGATACCATCAGAGGTTTGGAAACGCGGGCCGCGGCTTGATTGCGCCACATAAGTCGAATGGCAACCGAGGCATTGCGCGACTTGCGGCGAGCTATAGCCAAGGCTCTTGGCGATCTGGCGACCGCGCGGGCTGGCAAGAACAGCATAGGCGCGGCTGTGCGAACCGCTGGGGGAAGAGGGTTCTTGCCATGTGGCTATTTCATCTTGGCGAACGACAGCGCCATTGCCTTCCGCACGGCCATGACAGGTTGAACCGGCGCAGGTCGCAACGCCTTCATAGCGTGCGCCTGATGCTTGTGCTTGCGCTTCTGTGGCTTGAAAACCGCCAGCGGCAAAGAGCAATCCAAGCGCGAGGCACGCAGCCATTCCCGCGGCCAGAATGCGCGGCGAACGCGCAGCAAACACGCGCGATGCATGCGCAAAGCCTGACCAATTTGATGGCCAAATTCCTGATCGTCTAGCAGACGTCGAACCGAACATGTGCCTCCCAGTCTCCAGCCCCTGTAGCTGGATCCTTCGCCCCCTATCGCGGGCATCTTCACAATCTTTTCGAGCGCGGCCCCCTTGACCTGCGCCCGGAGGCGTCCCGTTCTTTTATGCGCTTGGTCCGATGAACCACGCCCGTTTAAGCAGGCGCATCCTCCAAACTTTGCGCGAGGAGGTCCAATTGAACCGCGCACCCTTCAGCGATGAGAGTGTCGGCCATGGCCTCCGCATTTTCTGGTGTCTCAGCAATAACGGCAAAACTTACCGTTGTCGCTGCATTCCCACCAGGGCCACTGATGGTATATTCTGTGTCTTCTTGCAATGCCAAACGCTCATTATCAACGCGGCGCGTGCTGGCGCTGCCGTCAAATGTGACGTGATAATGGAAATCGTTCGCCTTGGGCCCAACGATGTAAGTCTGGTCATCCTCCACCTCGGGCCGCCACAAGGTGACATTGGCGAGGTCGGTCACACAAACCTTGCCCGACTTGGTCACATCAACAAACCAAAGGTTGGGTGAGCGCGCTTCGCCAGAGCCAGTTCTGGCCGCCCCGGTGCGCACATTGCGCGCGGTGCGCGTGCGGGTGAGACTGGCAAAACGCTGGCGTGTTTTGGTGCCGCGCGCGCCGACGCGGTAGGTGCCCGCCCCCTTCAGAACGCGGGTTCCGCCCGATGTAAGGATCGTGACGCTATCGCCTGCTTTCAGCGTAATGCGGTCCGTGTCCTTCATCTTCTTACCGACTGGAAATGTGCTTGCCGATGGGCCCGATGATTTCACAACCACGCCCGCAGCTGCCGGAGCTGCAATGGCCAATGCGCTCGCGCCCAAAGTGGCAGCGGCAGCAATTCTTAGGGCTTTAGCCAAGGACATAGGCTTCCTCCTCATTCAGATTTGACATACGATTTAGCAGATTCGCAAGACCCTTGTCAGCCAAATTGCGCTCTACAAGGGCCTCAACGCCCTCAATTGCTGAATTTCGTCGCGTCGATACAAGTGCCAGCGCTTGTTCGAGCGCCTTGCGGTCCACAGCATCGACATTCGGGGCCGGTTCCATCAGCTCAACCGGGCGGGCGCGACCGCGCAAAACCACTTTGCCCATCGGCCGCCACCAGTCGAGCGATGTGCGCTCGGCGAATTCGCGGCTCGCCATAACAGACGTATCGAGCGCCTTATTCGCAGCCTCCAGCCGCGCGGCAGTGTTCATCGAATCGCCCAGCGCCGTGTATTGAATGCGGCTCTCACCTCCGAAATTGCCGACCACTGCCTCGCCAAAATGCATGCCAACGCGTGTTTTGCCAATCGGCGGCAAGGAGGGGTCCATTTCCGCCACTTCCTTGCGAAACGCCTCACCCGCTTCCCAGATCGCATAGCCTGCCTTGGCAGCGCGGTCCGCATCATCATCCTTCGCAATCGGCGCGCCCCAAAATGCCACCACCGCATCGCCGACAAATTTGTCGATCACTCCGCCATGCTCGAGCACCACATTGCTGAGCATTTCGAGATACCGATTGAGCAGCTTGGCAACCATTTCCGGCGTCAAAGCGTGGCTCATCTTGGTAAAGCCCTCCAGGTCGGAGAACATCACGTAAATCTCTTTCTTCTCGCCATGCAAAGCGAGCAGATCAGGCTTATCGATAATCTCCTGCGCCATTTCGCGCGGGAGATACTTGCCCAGCGCCCCTTGCGCAAAATTGCGCTGCACCGCGCCCGAAGCGCGCGCGGCAGAAGTGATCGCCGAGAACGCTATGATCCACCCCACAATCCATCCAGCTGCTGGCAGTTCATATGTATCTACCCCGTTACTATGCATAAGGATTGGCACCGCCAGCACGGCTGCTGCTTGCGCGGCAAGGATCGGATAAATCTTCCAATTGCCGACAAATTCCAACAGGCCCGTAAGCACTGCCATGACGATCATGAGTGCACTTAATAGCCAGATTTGCCATGCAGCGATGTGACTCAAATCACGTCCATCGAGCATTTGTGAGATTTTATCGGCGTGGATCGTCATTCCGGCGACCGTGCCACCCTGAAAATTCGTTAGCGGGTTGGAAACGCGGTCTGTGTCGACCACATCAGCGCCAATAATGATGTAGCGACCTTCCAGCGGAAACTCGGCGGTGATGGCCTGCGCGACTTCAATGTCCTGAAACAAAGTAATCGGAAGCGTGGTGTAGAGCGGTTCCGTTCCCCCTTGCTCCGCTTCTTCTTCCAATGCCTCTTCCTTGGATTGTTCAGCGTCAGGATTGTCGCAGCGCAGGCATAAGCGAAAATCAATCGCCCCTTCATATCCGGGCAATGCCTTGTCCGCATCACCGCCTGCTTGCAGCATGGCTCGGCTGAGCAGCGCTGGCTCATCGCCAGTTGGCATGGTCGACCATACGCGCGTCATACCGAGATCTTTTTCCAGCCTGACGCTGGCCGGAAAGGCATTGCTGCCTTCAAGCTCGGCCATAAACTCATCGAGAAAGAGCTGTTGATTGTAGGTTATGTCGTCCTGATTAACGTCTTGGATGATGTAGGCGATGGCCGTTGGCGTCTTCATCGCGCGCAAGGTTTCGATCAGCTCGGCATCTTCTTCTTGCGGAGAATCGAAGAGAATATCGACCCCGATTGCCTTTGCACCCATCTGGTCCAGCGTCTTGAGCGCATCGATCAGCACCCCGCGATTGAGCGGCGAGCGCTGGCCGGTCATCGTCAATGTCTCGTCATCATAGGCGACCAGCATTATGCGCTGATCCGTCTCGACCTTTTCGGCAGTGTAATAGTCGCGTGCATCATAGAAGGCGCGCTCTGCATCACCCAGAACGGGCAAAGCCCAGGCGTATCGCGCAATCAGCAGCGCGATCAGTACAAGCACACCTGTCAGCGCGAGACGCTGCGTCCCGGCCTCGCGCACATTGCGCCAGTTCTTTATCAGAAAATTTTCGCCCGATCGCTCGGTCATTCACCCCGCCCTTCGCTTCGATTGACGCTTGTTTAGCGTATTCGGATGCGCTGGGGGTGCGACCTTATCTGATCAGCGCGAAAACTAGCTGGCCTCTTGCGGCTCCCACGTCAAGACCGGTTTGCGGGCGGCCTGCGTTTCATCAAGGCGGCGGCGCGGCGCGTAATAGGGCGCTTCCTTCATGCTTTCATCGCCTGCCAGCGCGCGGGTCGCAACGCTGCGGAATGCCTCGATGAACTGGTCGAGCGCCGCCTTGCTTTCGGTCTCTGTCGGCTCAACCAGCATCGCGCCATGCACCACCAATGGGAAATACATGGTCATCGGGTGATAGCCTTCGTCGATCATCGCTTTCGCCAGATCGAGCGTGGTCAGACCATTGCCGAAATCCTTATCGCCAAAAAGGGCCTCATGCATGCACGGGCCGCTATCGGCGTAGGGCGCGTGGAGCAGATCCTCCAAGCTGCGCAGGATGTAATTGGCGTTGAGCACAGCATCTTCGCTGACCTGTTTCAGACCATCTGCACCATGGCTGAGCATATAGGTCAGCGCGCGGGTGAACATGCCCATCTGGCCATGGAACGCTGTCATACGACCAAAGGTCTGGCCTCGGCTTTCCTCGCGGCTTTCCTCCTCGACAATCTCGTAAACTCCATCCTCATCCTTGCGGATGAAGGGCAGCGGCGCGAAGGGTGCGAGCGCTTCGGAAAAGACCACCGGGCCCGATCCCGGACCACCGCCCCCATGAGGGGTGGAAAAGGTTTTGTGCAGGTTGATGTGCATCGCATCAACGCCAAGGTCGCCCGGACGCACGCGGCCTACAATCGCGTTGAAGTTTGCGCCATCGCAATAGACGTATCCGCCCACTTCGTGGACCGCATCGGCGATGGTTCGGAAGTCTTTTTCGAACAGGCCGCAGGTGTTTGGGTTGGTGATCATCACGGCGGCCACATCGGGGCCAAGCCGCTCAATCAACGCCTCGACATCCACGCGGCCCTCGGGCGTGGCGGGGATGTTATCAACTTTATAGCCCGCGAACGCGGCGGTTGCCGGGTTGGTGCCATGCGCGCTTTCCGGGACCAGCACGACTTCGCGTGGGTTTCCGGCGGCGGTGTGCGCAGCGCGGATCGCAAGGATGCCGCACAGCTCTCCGTGAGCGCCGGCCTTCGGGCTCATCGCGACGGCCGGCATACCCGTCAGCGTCTTGAGCCAGGTCGCCAGTTGGTCGATCACTTCAAGCGCGCCTTGTACCGTGGATTGCGGGGCGAGCGGGTGAATATCGGCAAAGCCAGGCAGACGCGCCATTTTCTCGTTGAGGCGCGGATTGTGCTTCATGGTGCAGCTTCCCAGAGGGAAAAAGCCCAGATCAATGCCGTAGTTCTGGCGGCTCAGGCGCGTGTAATGCCGCACCGTCTCCGGCTCCGTCAGGCCAACAAGGCCGATGGGTTCGGCGCGGTCAAAGCCGCCCATACGGTTGGGCGCGCTCGCATCAATTTCGGGCAGGTCAACGCCGGTCGTTTCCGCGTGGCCAATCTCAAAGATCAGCGGCTCTTCCAGCATCAGCGCGCGGTTGCCTGTGGTGGTCACCATGTCGCCGCTCGCATCGACGGCTTGCATGCTGGGCTTCCAGCCTGATTGGTTGGGCGCGTTCATTGGGCAGGCTCCACAAGACTATCTTGAACAAGGGCAGCTTCGAGCTCGGTGGCAAGCGTTTCGATATCTTCCATCGTCGTCGTCTCGGTGACCGCGACGAGCAGCGCGTGTTCAAGCGCTTCGACGCCCGGATACAGACGGCCAAGCGACACACCGCCCAACACGCCGCGATCGGCCAGATCGCGCACGATCTCACGCGCGGGCTTGCCATCAAGCATCACCGTAAACTCGTTGAAGAAGGAGGTGTTGAGGAGCGAGACGCCCGGCACTTGTTCAAGACGGTCGGCGGCGGCGCAAGCGAGGCGGTGGTTTTCGGCGGCCAATTGCCGCAGACCCTTCTCACCCAGCAACGTCATATGCGCGGTGAAGGCCAGCGCGCACAGGCCGGAATTGGTGCAGATGT
>CALLIO010000024.1 GCA_938009055.1 uncultured Altererythrobacter sp. | reverse complement strand
TATGGCTATCGCTTTGCCGATGTGACCCAGATCCGTGACGTGGATGACACCCGTTATGGCTGGAGGGTCAAGGGCCGGCTCGTGGTGGACGGATCGCGTGGCTATCGCGGCGCCCATTACAACGATCGCTACCGCTATGATGACCGCCGCTATGGCTACAATGATCGCCGGGGATCTGATCGCGGCAAGTTCACTTGCTACGTCGATCGCGGCCGGGTGAGCGTGGATTACAGCGGCATTCGCGGCCTTTAATCGGCCAACCTATGTGAAGGCTGTGCTGCCACCACCAGGATGGTCTTCACACCAATATTGAGAAAGCGCCGGGCAGTAATGCTCGGCGTTTTTTGGTGCGGATTGTGGTGCGGATTGTGGTGCGAATTTTGGTTCAGGGACAAGACATGCTAATGTCGCTATACATCAGGACAATCGCTCGAATATTCATGTGAAAGGTCGATTGTATCATGACCACTCTTAGCAAAATTCTCGGGTCCTCGCTGGGCCTTACCGCCGCTGCGTCTATGGCCGCTGTTCCTGCACAGGCCGCCGAATTGCCTGCGCCGGTTCAACCGCTGCCGGTCGAGGCGCATGGTGTTTTCGACATTGAAGAAGGCAATGCAGAGCATCACCGCTACCGGCGTTATCGCCGTGGCCGCGTGGATGCTGGCGATGTGATTGCCGGTATCGCCATTATCGGCGGGATCGCTGCGATTGCCAGCGCTGCCAATTCGAACAAGCGCAGCCGCAACCGCGATGTGCGTTATGAAGATCGCGATTATACGCCGCGCCGTGGGGACAGCCGCTACAATGCTGAGCGCGGGATCGACAGCGCGGTTTCGATGTGCGTCAGTTCAATCGAGCGCGATGTGCGAGTGGATAGCGTCGACAATGTCAGCCGCAGTGCTGCTGGCTGGCAAGTGTCTGGCACGATCTACAATGGTGAGGGTTTCTCCTGCCAGATCAATGCCGACGGCAAAATCGAAAATGTGAGCTATGGCTCGCGCTATTCAGCTGCTGCGCCAGTCACAGATCGCCAGCACGGGGCTGACCGTTATGCAGCCGCATGGGACAAGGTCGAGCAGGCAGAATCAGCACAGGTCCAGCCGCGCTATCAAGAGGCGGCAACGACCTATGGCGAGCCGCTCTATACCAAGGAGCAAGCCAATCAGCGCGCAGCCTATCCAGGCGGACCGCTAGAAGGCGAGACGCTGGAAGAGAGCGCAGAGCAAGAAGTGCGCACTCGCGTCGCGCAGGCTGCTCCAGCAGGTTAAGCAGTAGCGCGCTTTTTGCGCCTACGGAACATCAGCACACAGCCCATGGATACGCCGATAGCGGCGAGGCTTGCGAACAGGATTAGGATCGGGTGGCTAGTCTTGCCGCGCGTCTCCAGATCCATAATGTGCAGGCCCCAAGCAAAGTCGAACACGCGCCAGAACCGCGTGCGCACGGCCTCGATCCGTCCCGTATCTCGACCGACATAGATATGCGCGCCATCCTCTAGCGCGACCTGCCAAACCGGCATGGGACGCCGGAAGTCGATGGGCACTTCGTCAGCTGCGAACAAGGTGACACTGCGCACTTTGTCTCCGCCCACGATCTTTTTTGCGACCAGATTTGAGGCATCTTGCGCGCTCATCGCAGCAATGGGTTCACCGCTCGCAAAATCGACTCGGCGCACATTACCTTCCATATCGGTGGCAAGCGCTACTGCGCGCCCATCCTGCATCAGCGTGCGGATTTCGCGGATCGGCAATTCAGCGCTGGCGAGCGCGCTGCCTTCGAGTACCAGCGGCTGATCGGCCTGCTCGATACGCAAATGGTTGCCGCGCACTTCCTCTATCGGCCGTGAGACCATCAACAGTCCGGTCAGCGTCCACATCAAGAGCGGCACGCCGACTAGCCAGCCAAGCCAGACGTGCCATTTGGCCAGCAATTTCATCGGTTGGGGAACCTTTACGCGTTGATGAGGGAATCAATGCCGCGCGCAATAGCAATACCGTCCAGATCGCGCCACCGCGGCGCAATGACTTGCAACCCGCAAGGAAGGCCGTTGGTCGATCCGATGGGCAAGACTGTTCCAGGAAGATTGGGGAAGGTCGCAATCCCTGCCCATGCCAAGCCGCTTGCTGCCTCGACATCCTCGCCATTTACATGGATCGTCGATTGGAAGACCGGCTTGTCGATATGCGGCACGGCAAGGACGGGGGCAGGGGGGCAAAGAACCGCGTCATAATCGGCAAACAATGCCTCCCACGCAAGTTCGTTGCGAGCCTGCGCATCGAGCAGATCGAACCAGTCAGTTGCGGTTGCGCGCTTGCCATTGGGTGCGGGCGCACCGCGTGCCATCGCCACATTGAGCATGCGCAGATAGTCATCATATTGCCGGGCGAGGTCGGGCAAATGCTGGCTATTGCGATCAATCCTCACGCCTGCTTTCTCCAGCTGAGCCGCCGCCGCCTCTATCGGTTCGCGCACCGATGCATCCACCGGTGCATTGGGATAATCGAGCAAAAGGAGCAAGCGGCATTCATTCAATGGCTTGGGAGAGGAAGTGAGCGGAACTTGCGAGGTTAGCCGCATCAGCGCTTCAATATCCTCACCATTGCGCGCGAGCGGGCCAGCGACCGACAATGCGCCATCATGCGCGCCCATGCCTCCCATCGCCGGATGATCGTGGCCGTGTTTGGAAAGCAGCCCCCAGCTTGGCTTATGCCCCCATACGCCGCAAAAATGCGCGGGCACGCGGACTGAGCCGCCAATGTCGGTGCCAATCTCGCAAGGCACCATGCCGCTGGCGACCATCGCAGCCGAGCCGCCTGAGGAACCTCCGGGCGAGTGCTCGTGATTATGCGGGTTTTTGGTCCGGCCATAGACCGCGTTGAAACTCTGCCAATCGGACAGATCAATCGGCACATTGCTTTTGCCGAGGAAAATCGCGCCCGCAGCTTTTAACGTCGCGACCATCTTGGCATCGCGTTTGGCGATATTGCCTGCAAATTCGGGATGCCCCCAGCAAGAGGGCAGGCCGGCAATGTCGAAGCTTTCCTTGATCGTCATCGGCACGCCAAATAGCGGCTGGTCATCGCAAGGCGTTTGACTATCCATTGCCTTGGCCGCCGCAATAGCGTGCTCGAAATCCTGAACCGCCAGCGCATTCACATGGCGGTCGAGCTTTTCAATCCGCGCAATCGCCGCATCGACCGCTTCGGATGGCGACATTTTTCCCGCCGCTATCGAGCGCGCAGTCTCAAGAGCGCCCGGTTGCTCGGTCAGTTTCGGATAGGCCATTTTTCTCTCCCCATCTCGAACCTAGAGACGAGGAAAGCGCCCGGCAATCACATATGGCCAGCTACATATGAATAGGCTTGCCCTGAACGCCCATTGCCGCCTCTTTCAAGGCTTCGGAATGGGTCGGGTGCGCGTGGCAGGTGTAGGCAATGTCTTCTGACGTTGCGCCAAATTCCATCGCTTGCGCGGCCTGCGCGATCATCGTGCCTGCAACTGAGTTGATGCACCACACGCCCAAAACGCGGTCGGTTTCAGCGTCTGCAATGACTTTGACAAAGCCATCAGTGTCGCGGTTCGCCTTGGCGCGGCTGTTCGCCATCATCGGGAATTTGCCCGATTTGATCGTATGTCCGGCTTCTTTGGCTTCCTCTTCGGTCAGGCCAACACCGGCAAATTCGGGCATGGTGTAGACGACGCCGGGGATCACCGCATGGTTCACAATGCCGGTTTCGCCCGCAATGTTCTCCGCCACCGCAATGCCTTCATCCTCTGCCTTATGGGCGAGCATGGGGCCGGGCACGCAATCGCCGATGGCCCAAACGCTATCGACTTTCGTGCGGAAGTCATGGTCGGTTTCGATCTGGCCGCGATTGTTGGTCTCAAGCCCGATATTCTCAAGGCCAAGCCCGTCAGTATTGGGGCGGCGCCCGATGGAGACGAGCACGGCATCGGCGGTGATCTCTTCCGCATCGCCGCTAGCGGCCGGTTCAACCGTCAGCGTGACTTTCTTGCCTTTGACCGCAGCGCCGGTGACTTTGGTCTTGAGCTTCAAAGCCATGCCTTGTTTCTTGAATATGCGGCCTGCTTCCTTGCGCACGTCGCCATCCATTCCGGGCAGCAATTGGTCGAGATATTCAACCACGGTGACATCAGAGCCGAGGCGGTTCCAAACGCTGCCCAACTCTAATCCGATAACACCGCCGCCGATCACGACGAGATGCTTGGGCACTTTTTTAAGGTCAAGCGCGCCGGTGGAATCGACGATCAATCCCTTGTCATTGTCGACTTCCACGCTCGGAAGGGGCGTGACCGAAGAGCCGGTCGCAATGACAATATCCTTGGCCGTTACGGTGGTGTCACCGACCTGGACCGTGTGCGCATCCTGAAATGTCGCCAGCCCTTTGACCCAAGTGACCTTGTTCTTCTTGAAGAGGAATTCGATACCGCCCGTCAGTTCGTCAACAGCCTTGGTCTTCTCGGCCATCATCGCATCGAGATCGAGGCTGACTTTGCCCGTTTTGATCCCGAAGGTTTCCATCGCGCCGTCATGGGCTTCGTGGAAAAGCTCCGATCCGTGCAGCAGCGCCTTGGAAGGGATACAGCCCACATTGAGGCAGGTTCCGCCCAATGTCTCGCGCGCTTCGGCACAAGCGGTTTTGAGGCCTAGCTGCGCCGCGCGAATGGCCGCGACATAGCCGCCCGGGCCAGCGCCTATGACAAGAACATCGTAATCGTAAGAATGGTCAGACATGGGGGGAGTCCTTTAGAGGTCGATCAGCATCCGCGTCGGATCTTCGATCGCTTCCTTGATAATCTTGAGCGCGGTGACAGCCTCGCGCCCGTCGATCAGGCGGTGATCATAAGATAGCGCGATATACATCATCGGGCGGATCACCACTTCGCCGTTCACAGCGACGGGGCGATCCTCGATCCGGTGGAGGCCAAGGACAGCGGATTGCGGCGGGTTGATGATCGGGGTCGACATCAGCGATCCGAACACGCCACCGTTGGAAATGGTGAAGGTGCCGCCGGTCATATCTTCCATCGTCAGCGATCCGTCGCGCGCACGCGCACCGAAATCGGCGATGTCTTTCTCAATGCGGGCAAAACCCTTAGCCTGACAATCGCGGATCACCGGAACCACGAGACCATTGGGAGCTGAAACGGCAACCGAAATGTCGACATAGTCGTGATAGACGACTTCATCACCCTCGATATAGGCGTTGACCGATGGCACGTCCTTCAACGCAAGGCAGGCAGCTTTGGCGAAAAAGCCCATGAAGCCCAATTTGATATCGTGCTTTTTCGCGAAGAGATCTTTGTATTTGCCGCGCGCTTCGATCACCGCAGTCATGTCGACATCGTTAAAGGTGGTGAGGAGGGCAGCTTCTTCCTGCGCGCCCTTAAGGCGTTTGGCGATTGTCTGGCGCATCCGCGTCATCTTCACGCGTTCAGTGTTGCGCGCGCCAACGGCGGGAGCTGTGCCAACGGGCGAAGCAGCAGGGGTCGCAGCCGGAGCAGCGCCGCCGCTCTTCTTCGCTTTGGCAGCCGCGATCACATCTTCTTTGGTGAGGCGTCCGTCTTTGCCTGTGCCCTTGATTGTGGAAGGGTCAACGCCATGTTCCAGCACTGCGCGGCGCACAGCGGGCGAAAGCGTTTGTGCCGCATCGCCAACGGGCGCTTCGGATGGTGCATGGGCGGGTGCTTCCTTCGCAGCAGCAGGCTTGGCAGAGGCAGAAGCGCCTTCTTCAATGAGAGCGATCAGCGCGCCAACTTCGACCGTATCGCCAACCGCGACGGAATGCTCTGACAAGACGCCAGCGACGGGCGAGGGCACGTCAACCGCGACCTTATCAGTCTCTAGCGAAGCAATCGGTTCGTCGACGGCAACCGCGTCGCCGGGCTGTTTTAGCCATTCGCCAACGCTGGCTTCGGTGACGGATTCGCCAAGAGCGGGAACTGTGATTTCGGTGGCCATGATGATGGTGTTCCTTGGGCCTATGATGATTTCTTGGAAGGAAGGCCCAGCGCGTCTGCGACGAGTGCTTCCTGTTGCATTTGATGCCGTTTGGCAAAGCCAGTGGCGGGCGAGGCGGCTTCATCGCGCCCGGCGTAAATCGGGCGCTTGCCGTCATGTCCAGCAGCGCTGAGCGCGGCTTCGATCCGGTTTTGAACGAAGAACCAGCTGCCATTGTTATGCGGCTCTTCCTGACACCACACGACCTCTTCCAGATTGGTAAGCCGCTTGAGGCGCACCGCCAGCGGTTCGCCAGGGAAGGGGTAAAGCTGTTCGATCCGGACGATCGAAACATCTTTGAGCTTTTCCTCATCGCGCTTTTGGATGAGGTCATAGGCAACTTTACCGCTGCACAGCACAAGCCGTTTAATTTTCTTGTCAGCTGCCGTGTCGGTTTCCATCGCGGGATCGGATTTGATCCGCTTGAACTGCCAATCGCCCTGAAACTCTGCCGCCGGACTTTTCGCCATGGGATGACGCAGCAAGCTTTTGGGCGTCATGATGACAAGCGGCTTGCGGAAATTCCTGAGCATCTGGCGGCGCAAAACGTGGAAGTAATTGGCCGGCGTGGTAATGTTGCAGACCTGGATATTGTCATTCGCACACAGCTGGAGGAAACGCTCAAGCCGCGCGGAGGAATGCTCTGGCCCTTGCCCTTCAAATCCGTGGGGGAGTAGCAGCACGAGGCCGTTTGCGCGCAGCCATTTCGCTTCGCCGCTCGCCAGATATTGGTCGATCATGATCTGCGCGCCATTGGCGAAGTCGCCAAATTGCGCTTCCCACATCACCAAAGATTTGGGATCGGCCATGGCAAAGCCATATTCAAAGCCGAGCACGCCATATTCGCTCAGTGTTGAGTCATAGACTTCGAACTTGCCATGCGGCAGCGTGGTGAGCGGGATATATTTGCGCTCGTCAGTCTGATCGACCCACACGGCATGGCGCTGCGAGAATGTGCCGCGGCCAGAATCTTGTCCTGACAGACGCACGCCATAGCCTTCTGACACAAGCGATCCGAAAGCGAGCGCTTCGGCGGTGGCCCAGTCAAAGCCTTCGCCGCCGTCAAACATCTTTTCCTTGGCTTTGAGCACGCGGCCAAGTGTCTTGTGGATCGTGAGATCATCAGGAACAGTGGTCAGCGTGCGGCCAAGGCTTTCGAACAATTTGGGCTCGATTGCCGTGTCGATATTGCGCCGAGCTGTCTCTGGATCGGCTGGCTTGTTAAGGCCCGCCCAGCGTCCGCCAAACCAGTCCGCCTGGTTCGCTTTATAGCTTTTGGCAGCGGCAAAATCCTCTTCCAACCCTTCGACAAACTCCTCGCGCAATTTGGCTGTTTCGCCGGCGCTAATCACGCCTTGTGCGATGAGGCGTTCGGAATAAATCTCGGAGACCTTGGGGTGTTTGCCAATCGCATCATACATTAGCGGCTGGGTGAATTTGGGCTCGTCACCCTCATTGTGGCCAAAGCGGCGATAGCACCACATGTCGATCACAATATCGCGCGCAAAGGTCTGGCGGTATTCTATCGCCAGCTTGCAAGCGAACGTCACCGCTTCAGGATCATCGCCGTTCACGTGCAGGATCGGCGCCATAACGCCCTTGGCCACATCGGATGGATAGGGCGAGTGGCGGGCAAATCGGGGCGAAGTGGTGAAACCGATCTGATTGTTGATGATGAAGTGGATGCAGCCGCCCGTGTCATAGCCATTAACGCCAGACAGGCTCAGGCTTTCCCATACCACGCCTTGGCCGGCAAAGGCCGCATCGCCGTGGATCAAAACCGGAAGCACTTCTTTCTTATTGTCGAGATCATCGCGGATCGCCTGCTGCGCGCGGGCCTTGCCCAGTACAACCGGATCAACCGTTTCCAAGTGCGATGGATTTGGCACGAGGCTCATATGAACCTCGATCCCGTCAAATTCGCGGTCAGTGCTGGTGCCAAGGTGATATTTCACATCGCCAGAGCCGCCAACATCCTCTGGATTGGCGCTGCCGCCCGAGAATTCGTGGAAGATCACCTTGTAAGGCTTGGCCATCACATTGGCGAGGACGTTCAAGCGCCCGCGGTGAGCCATGCCATAGATAATCTCGCGCACGCCCGATCCGCCGCCATGCTTGATGACGGCTTCGAGCGCTGGGATCATCGACTCGCCGCCATCCAAGCCAAAACGCTTGGTGCCGACATATTTCTTGCCGAGGAACGCTTCGAACTGCTCGCCGCGAATAACGGCGGCCAACATTGCGCGCTTACCCTCTGGCGTAAACTGGATTGTGTCGCCCGGGCTTTCGAACTTGTCTTGCAGGAAACGCCGCTCTTCCGTGTCGGCGATATGCATATATTCCAGGCCAACATTGCCGCAATACACTTCGCGCAGGCGATTATAGAGCGCGCCCACGGTGGTCCATTCCATCCCCAGAACGCCGCCGACATAGACGTCTTCTGCTTCCTTGCCGTCCAGAC
>CALLIO010000023.1 GCA_938009055.1 uncultured Altererythrobacter sp. | reverse complement strand
CTTCGGACACCAGATTGTCGCGCATTTATCGCCCGTCCCCCCACGCGATGCGGCCACCAATGATGTCGATACGCAAAGCGTTCCCGTGCCGCATTTCGGAGTGGTTTTGACGATGGAGGATTGGGAAGCCTTGGCCGACAGGCTGAAAGCGGCGGGAATTGATTTCATCATCGAGCCGACTGTGCGCTTCAAAGGGAAGCCCGGCGAGCAAGCCACGATGTTTTTCCGTGATCCAGCAGGCAATGCGCTGGAGTTTAAAGCGATGGCAGACGATGCGTTGCTGTTTGCGAGTTAACTAACCCAAAGCATCCGCGACAACTGCGGCGCGCAATTCGGCGATGCCCATTCCTTTTTCCGAAGACGTGATGTGCAGATGCGGAAAAGCAGCGACATGCTTGCGCGCTTCTTCCTCAACCTTGGCGGCGGTTTTGGCGAGTTCGCTCGCCTTGATCTTGTCAGCTTTGGTCAGCACCACACGGTAAGAAACCGCTGATTCGTCGAGCATGGTCATCATCTCGCGGTCGACATCTTTCATGCCGTGGCGGCTGTCGATCAGCACCAAGGTCCGGTTGAGAACAACCCGCCCGCGCAAGTAAGTGCGCACCAGCTTCTTCCATTTCTCGACCACCTTCACTGGCGCCTTGGCAAAACCATAGCCCGGCATATCGACCAAGCGAAATTGCACTGGGTCGCTGCCAATATCAAAGATGTTGAGTTCCTGCGTACGGCCCGGCGTCACCGATGTGCGCGCGATTGATTTGCGGCCTGTCAGCGCGTTCAAGAGCGTGGACTTGCCCACATTGGAGCGCCCGCAAAAGGCGATCTCGGGCACGGTCGGATCGGGCAGGAACTTAAGCTGCGGAGCAGACAGCACAAACTCAACAGGGCCGGAAAACAGCTTTGCTGCTTCCTTTTCCGCAAGTTGCTGCGCGCGGCTTTCTTCCGGCGTCACGCTTTGTCCTTCGCCGCCTCGGCAGCCTCGCGTGCCTTCTCCAGCTTCTCTTTCTCGGCCGCCGCTTTCAATTGCGGATGTTTGGAATAGAGATATTTCTGCTGGGCCAGCGTCAGGATGTTGGATGTCACCCAGTAGAGCAGCAGACCGGCGGCAAAGGGTGCCATTACGAACATCAGGATCCACGGCATGAAGTTGAAAATCTGCTGCTGCATCGGATCCATCGCCGATGGGTTGAGCTTGAACGTCATCCACATGGTCAGGCCAAGCAGCACGGCCAGAACACCGATGCCAAGGAAACCGGGCGGGTCAAACGGCAGCAGGCCAAACAGGTTCAAAATCTTCGCCGGATCGGGCGCTGACAAATCCTTCAGCCAGAAATAGAACGGCTCGTGCCGCATTTCGATGGCGAGAATCAGCACCTTGTAAAGCGCAAAGAAGATCGGAATTTGCAGCAGGAGCGGGAGACAGCCGGCGAGCGGATTGACCTTCTCCTCCTTATACAGCTTCATGATCTCTTGCTGCTGTTGCTGCTTGTCGTCTTTGAAGCGCTCTTGGATGGCCTTCATCTTGGGCTGGATCGCCTTCATCGCCGCCATCGATGCAAATTGCTTTTGCGCGATAGGGAACAAAAGCCCGCGGATGATGCAGGTTAGAAGAATGATCGCGACACCGAAATTGCCCGCAAAAGCGAACAAATGCTTGAGCAGCCACAAAAGCGGCTTTTCGATAACCTGGAACCAGCCCCAGCTGATCGCCTTGCCGAACAGAGTGATGCCGGTATCCTCGTAATTATCAAGGACAGTGCTTTCTTTCGCGCCCACGAAAAGCTTTGAGGATTGCGAATGCGTGGAGCCCGCAGCCAGCGTTGCGGGCAGATAGATCACATCGGTGCGGAAGATATCATTGCCGAGCGAGCGGAAGCTTGAATCGACATCGCCCTCGCCCGGGACCAGCGCAGAAAGCCAATATTGGTCGGAGAAACCCTGCCACGATGTTCGACCAGCCGGGCTGTAAGTGCGCGCAGGCGCTTCTGCTACATCCTCATAATCATAGCTATCATCCAGCGTGTCGCCAAAAACGCCTATCGGGCCATTATGCGCAATGAATTGCGATGGGCTGGCGTTGAGCGTGGTGCGATTGATAAGCCCGAACGGCTGCACTACCACAGCGCCCTCGCCCGTATTGGTGACACTCTGCTCGGCTGTGACCATGTAATTGTCATCGACAGAAAGCTTGATTGCGAAGGCAAGACCCTCGCCATTGTCATAGCTCAGCGTAACCGGCGTCCCGGCAGTCAGGCTTTCGCCATCAGCCTGCCATAGCGTCGTCGCATCGGGCAGCTTTGTGCCTTGGCCGATCCAGCCGAACTGGGCGAAATACTGGCCATCAGTGCCCTTGGGCGCGAACAGGCGCACGGGCCCGCTGTCCTTGTCGACCGTTTGGCGGTGGTCTTTGAGAACCACATCATCAATTTGCGCGCCGACCAGATTGATCGATCCAGCCATGCGCGGCGCGTCGATTGCAACGCGGTTCACGCTGGCGAGCGCTTTGTCGAGATCAACGGGGCCATTGTCTGCTGATGCAGCGCCATCAATCGTCCCGCCTGATGCAGGCGTACCATCCGCTGGAGCAGCCCCATTGGCTTGCGCTGGCGTTGTTGCCTGCGCCGCTTCCTCAGTCTCGGCACCAGAAAGCGATGCTTCGGGATAGAATTGCCGCATGGCCATATCCCAGCCAAAGATCAGCAGGCCGGAAAGCGCTACGGCGAGCAATAGATTGCGCTGATTGTCCAATGTGAAATCCCGTTTGTGTCTTTAGCTGTGTTATATAGGTATAACACTCTTGGTTGCTAGTCTTGGCTCTTACGGAACAGGATCATAGCCATGCCCGCCCCATGGGTGGCAGCGCATTAGCCGCTTTGTCGCCAGCCATCCACCCTTGATTGCGCCGTGCTTTTCCAAAGCCTCAATCGCATATTGCGAGCACGAGGGCGCATAGCGGCAGGTGGGCGGTAATATACGGCTTGGGGCCCATTGCCATGCCCGCGCTATGAATATGAAAATGTGCTTCATTGGCGCTTGCCTTTAGATGGTTTGCGCCCACGAAAATTGGGCCTACGCGAATCGCCCTTGCCTTGGGCAGCCTGTTCAAGCGTAATCTGCAATTCCTGGCTCATTTGGGCAAAGTCGCGCTCAACCCCGCCCATCCGGCCAATCAAGACATGATCGGTG
>CALLIO010000022.1 GCA_938009055.1 uncultured Altererythrobacter sp. | reverse complement strand
AACAGCCAGCGACCGCCCTGCTGAAGGCCAAGGTTTTCCCAAGAGAGGATCGGAGGCTGTGCCATGCGCGGCTGGTAGGGTTAGAAGGCGGCCGGTTCAAGTTACACTTGCTTAATAGCTCTGAACACGTGACAACGCGCGCATTCAGTCCTTGTTCAATGCTTGTGGGATAGGCATTTCGGCATGATGATTAAAGCGCTCTCTTTTGGAATGGCAACCGCGCTCGCTTTTACCGGGCTGGGTGTAACCACGGCTGAGGCTGGTATGAATGCCGCCTGGGCGAAATCGGGTGCGCAAACACAATCGCAATCCAACAGTGATCAGGGCGAAGCGCGCCGCGAAATGCGGGCGGGCAATGTGCTCTCGCTCCGTCAAATCGAAGGGCGCATCCTGCCCAAGATGCGTGGCAGCGAATATTTGGGGCCGGCCTATGATTCTGCAGCACGCGCCTATCGTCTCAAATTCATCAAGAACGGCCGCGTGACTTATGTCGATGTTGATGCGCGCACGGGAAAAATCATCAATCGCTCGCGCTAGATGCCGAAATGGTCGGCGCAATCGTTGACGAAGCATGCTCCATCGCTTGACGCCAATCGCTCAAGGTTCCAACAACCAATTCTGTAATTGACGGAGTAACGGCTAACCATGCGCATCCTGATTGTCGAAGATGAGCCAACGCTGGGCCAACAACTCAAATCGACGCTTGAACAAAACGGCTATGCCGTGGACCTTTCAACCGATGGTGAGGATGGCCATTTTCTGGGCAGCACAGAGGATTACGATGCCGTCATCCTCGATCTTGGTCTGCCGGAAATTGACGGGCTGACGGTTTTGGGCATGTGGCGCAAAGAAGGCCGCGACTTCCCCGTATTGGTGCTCACCGCGCGTGATAGCTGGTCGGATAAGGTTGCTGGATTGGACGCGGGCGCTGACGATTATCTCGCCAAGCCGTTCCAAACCGAAGAGCTGATTGCTCGCCTGCGCGCGCTTATTCGTCGCGCTTCGGGTAACACATCGTCTGAGCTGACGGCTGGCAATGTCCGGCTCGACACGCGTTCGGGCCGGGTAACCTTGAGCGGTGAGCCGGTGAAGCTGACCGCGCAGGAATACAAGCTCTTGTCCTATCTGATGCATCACAAGGGCAAGGTCGTGAGTCGGACTGAGTTAATCGAGCACATCTATGATCAGGATTTCGACCGCGACTCGAACACAATCGAAGTGTTCGTAACGCGAATCCGCAAGAAACTCGGTGCAGAGGTAATCACTACGATCCGTGGCCTCGGTTACAGCCTCGACGACCCCCAAGACGCTCCACGAGCGTGAGGATGGCACTTCTGCTTCGCCGGTAACAGGCGGGGCGAGAGGTGCTGGAAGCGAAGCTGTGCCAGAGGCGCAGGGCGCAGATGCACAGGCGCAATCCAACAGTCAGGGCTCGCTCGCGCGGCGCATGGCGATCATCGCTGCCGGCTGGATTATCGTGCTGTTGTTGGTGGGCGGGGTTGCTCTGGAGCGCACACTAACTGCGCAGGTGAAGAGCAATCTCGACGAGCAGCTTGAGAATATCCTCAACGCGATGATCGTCTCTGTCGAGGTGGACCCGCTTGGCGAGGCTTTCTTCAACATTCAACTGGGCGACCAGAAGTTTCTTGAACCCAACAGCGGGCGCTATTGGCAGATCAATGGAGAGGGGATTGAGCCCTATCCTTCGCGCAGCCTGTGGGATGATCGGACTTTGGAATTGCGCAGTGATCACTCGGCCAATGACGCCTATTACTACACGACTGACCAGTTCGAGGGTGAGACGCTGCGGGTCGCGGAACGCTCACTAATCTTGCCGGGGAGCGAGCGGCGCTGGACCTTTGCCGTTGCCTTTGCAACCGATGATCTCAATGCGCAGATTGCCCGCATTCGCTCTATCCTTGTGTGGAGTTTTGCCATTTTGGGCTTCGGCCTATTCCTGATGGTGATGCTGCAAATCCGCTATGGCTTGTCGCCCTTACGGCGCGTTCGGGCGGCGATTGTGAAACTGCGCTCAACCGGCGCGAACCGGATTACTGAACCACTCCCATCGGAGGTGCAGCCACTGGTGCAGGAGCTGAATGGTTTGCTCGAACATTCAGAGCGCCAAGCAGAAGAAGCACGCACCCATGCCGGCAATCTTGCCCATGCGCTCAAGACACCGCTGACCGTTTTGACCAATGCGGCAACGGCCCGCGACCCTGATCTCAATCGTGCTGTGTTCCGCGAAACCAAGGTGATGCAGCGCCATGTCGACCACCACCTTGCCCGCGCGAGAGCTGTCGGGCGGCGCGCGGTTGGCCATGCGAGAACGCCCGTGCGCGAAAGCGCGGAAGCGGTGCAGCGCGCGGTTGAGCGGCTTTATCCGCAAACCCGTTTTGACATTGCTGGCGGGCGCGATGCACTGGTCTCAATCGAACGGCAGGACCTTGATGAGATCCTCGGCAATCTGATCGAGAATGCGGCCAAATATGGCGGCGGCAGCGTGTTCGTCACGCTCGATGTGGATGAGACCAGCGAGGTTTGCGAAATCTGGGTTGAGGATGACGGCATGGGCATCCCGCCAGAAAAGCGCGAGGAATTGTTTGATCGCGGCGCGCGGCTCGACACTGATAAGCCGGGCACGGGCCTTGGCCTTGCGATCGTGCGCGATGTTGCTGAAATCTATGGCGGATCGGTCGCGCTTGATGAAAGCGAGGATCTTGGCGGATTGCTGGTTAGACTCATCCTGCCCAAGTCGGCCTGATCTTTTTATCACAGCGAAACGAAGGGTTTTGCATTCTGCTGCGTCTAGTGATGGAAACAGACACGAAATTTGAGTGGAGTAGCCAAGCGATTTGATGGCCAGTCAGGCACAGCAGCTGGATCAAAAGTCTGGTGATGATGCTGCCATCATCGCGCAATTGGCTGCGCGCGATGCGGATGCTCTGCGATCCGTGATTGGCGCGCATGGCGCCGCGCTCCACCGGATTGCCTATCGGATGACCCATGATGCCCATGAAGCTGAAGATATTGCGCAGGAAGCCATGCTGAAATTGTGGGACAATGCGGCCAAGCTGGAGGCGAGGGCGCAGGCCGGCAATCTCAACCTTGCTGCTTGGCTGAAGCGAGTGACGATCAATCTGTCGATTGACCGATTGCGCAAGGGCAAGCGGATTGCTGGATCGGACATCCCAGAAAGCGCCGATGAAAGCCCGCTTGCAGATGCGCAAATTGAAGAGGCACAGAGCCAATCTCAAACCCGCCAATTGGTCGAAAGCCTGCCTGAACGCCAGCGCGCCGCGATTGTGCTGACCTATTATGAGGAGCTGCCCAATGCCGATGCGGCCAGCGTGATGGAGATGCAATTGAAAGCTTTTGAATCGCTGCTCCATCGCGCGCGCGCATCCTTGCGCAAGGCGTTCGAGGCTGAAATCGGCCAACAGGGGAGCCGCGTATGAGCGATCCATTGCCTCCTATTGATGGCGCGATGAAGCAGCGCATGGACGCTTTCGCTGTGCCCGAATTGCCTGCCGGTTTTGCAGATCGCATTGTGACCGTAGCTGAAAATCGCGCTCCGCTTTTGCCAGCCAAACGCCCGATCATGAGCCGCATTCGCGGCTGGTCTAGCGCGCGCAAGGCTGTGGTTGGCGTGGCTGCGACCGGCATGCTCGCAACCGCTGCTGCTGCGACCGGCATGCTTGAGCGTGTGGGCGTTGAATTGCCCAGCGTTGAGCAGGTTGTCGAAGCGATTGCCGGCGGTCCTGATCCTCTCGATGCTGCGCTTGAAAACGAGCTGTCCATGGCGCCATCGGATGAGCTGGGGGATGAGTCAGAGGGGGCAGGGCCCACGCAGATTGATGGGTCAATCGACACGCCTGAGGAATTGGACGAAGCCTATCGCCAATTGACCGAGCGTCGCAGCGCACGCCGCGATCAACGGCGCGCGCGGATTGATGAAGCATTGGAAAGGCGTCTTGAACGCCGCCGTGCGCAAGGTTTGCCTGCGCCAACGGCTGAAGAAGAAGCGCAATTGCGCGAGCGGATCGAGCAACGCCGGGCCACGCGTGATGCGCGCGATGGAGCGCGGATGGACCAGCGGCGTGATTCTATTCAGCAGCGAATGGAAGCAGGCGATGGCAAAAGTCTGCGCGAGATTGTCGAGGAAGAACGTGCCGCGCGTCGCGCAAATCGAGAAGCCAATGGCGCAGTAGGCGGTCGCAAAAGATGGCGCGATATGACGCAGGAAGAGCGCCGCGCGCGCCGTCAGGAAATTCGTGAGCGACGGGCGAAGCGGCTTGGTAATGGTGCTGAAGAGGTCACAACGCAGCCAAACGTGCAGCCATCGGCGGGGCCAATAGCGGCGCCAGTGGTTCAGGATATTGTTGGTGAGTCGGTGATCCAACCACCTGCGCCCACCTCTGCGCCAAAGCCGCCAGAAACCGCTATTCCAGCTGACGACGAATAGTTTTTTGCCATGAGTGCAAAGGGTTTTTCGCGCACCTGCGTCTTTTTGAATGTTCCCCGGTTGATCGGGACCCATTGAAAGGAAGCCCCCATGAAATACTCTTTCTCGATTCTCACGCTGGCCGCTTTGGCCAGTGCCGCGCCTGTACAGGCTGAACCGCAGACCCGCACCCAGACCTTCACCGGTCCCAATGTGACGTCTGAACGCACGACCACGATTGACAGGGAAGCGGGCACTTTTGACCGTAGCCGCGAGACCACCCATCTCAACTCGGGCAAGACCAAGAGCCGCAACGTCAGCCGCACTCGCACGGAAACCGGCCGCACTATCGAGGGTTCGCGTACGACGTTTAACGGCAAAACCCGCACTTTAAGTGGCGAGCGCACTCGCACCGAGAATGGCTCGACTTTCAGCGGGACAACCACCGGCGCGGCTGGTCGTACCCATCAATTGCAGGGAACGCGTTCGCGCAACAATGGCGAGTTCAACGCATCGCAAACCGTAACCAATGCCAATGGCCGGGTTGTGCGCCAGCGCGATGTCACTGCAAGCCGTTCCAACGGCCAGCGCAGCCGGACGGTCAGCGTACAGGGGCGGCGCCCGCGTCGCTAAACGGCAATATCGAATCGTCCTGAGGCGATCTTTGCGCTGAACCTCCGCTGCATCTACCACCGTGCAGGCTGACCAGCGCCTATGGATCGCCCAAGGATTATCAAGAGGCGTAAGTGGAAAGATCCGCTTGCGTCTCTTGCTCGTTTTGCGATGCCTATTTAGCGCGCGCCTGTTCGTGGTGGCGGATCACCTCGTCGATAATAAAGCGGAGAAACTTCTCGCTGAATTCAGGATCAAGGTCAGCTTCTTCTGATAAGGCGCGTAAACGCTCGATCTGGCGCTTCTCCCGATCAGGATCAGCCGGGGGCAATGTCACCTTGGCTTTGTACTCGCCCACCGCTTGCGTGATACGAAATCTTTCGGCCAGCATGTGGATGATGGCAGCATCGATATTGTCGATACTCTTGCGAAAACTGGCGAGAACCGCATCGGTTTCGCTGTCTGGATTGCGTGAAGGCGAAGGTGTGTTTGACATTTCTCACCTTGCTAACAGCAATTCCCCGCTTGCCAAGCCTGCATCCACATAGCATGTGGCATTTTCATGAGCGCGCAGGTTATTCCTCTTCAACGCAAGAAGCCCACATTGGACCCGATGCTGTCCTTAACAGCGCAGGGCATGAACGATGTGAACGCTGTTATCCTTGAACGGATGCAGAGCGAAATTCCGCTCATCCCGCGTTTGGCAGGCCATCTGATTTCAGGCGGGGGCAAACGGCTGCGGCCGATGCTAACTTTGGCCGGGGCAGAGCTGGTTGGCTATCAGGGTAGCCGCCATCACAAGCTGGCCGCAGCGGTTGAGTTTATTCACACAGCCACTTTGCTGCACGATGACGTGGTTGATGGCAGCGAGCTGCGGCGCGGCAAGGCTGCAGCCAATATCATCTTTGGCAATCCGGCCACTGTGCTGGTTGGCGATTTTCTGTTCAGCCGTGCGTTCGAGCTGATGACAGAGGATGGCAGCCTCAAAGTTCTCAAGATTCTCAGCCATGCCAGCGCGGTTATTGCAGAGGGCGAGGTCGCCCAGTTGACCGCCCAGCGCAAGATCGAGACGAGCGAGGAACGCTATCTCGACATTATCGGTTCAAAGACTGCGGCTTTGTTCGCAGCTGCTAGTCAGATCAGCGCGGTTGTGGCCGAATGCGAAGAGGCTAAGGAACGCGCGCTAGAAGATTACGGGCGCAATCTTGGCATTGCTTTCCAGTTGGTTGACGATGCGCTCGACTATGATTCCAACGCAGCTGAAATGGGCAAGGATCAGGGCGATGATTTCCGCGAAGGAAAGATGACGCTGCCGGTCATCCTGGCCTTTGCGCGTGGTGACGAAGACGAGCGCAAATTTTGGAAAGAAGCGATTGCTGGCCACCGTGTGTCCGATGATGATCTGGCCTATGCAGTCGAGCTTATCGGCAGGCATAATGCTCTGGCTGACACGCGGGCAAGAGCGCAGCATTTCGCCCAGCGCGCGATTGATGCGATCTCGATCTTTCCCGATAGCAAGGCGCGCGCGGCGATGGCAGAGGCTGCGCAATTCGCGGTCGCGCGCGGTTACTAAGCGCGCTTGAGTGACGCGCTCCCCATCCATGCGGTTCTCGGCGAGCTAAAGGCGGC